>NZ_JBIQDM010000016.1:51072-51690 GCF_045371165.1 Enterococcus pernyi | reverse complement strand
CGAACACAGAAGTTAAGCTTCTTAGCGCCGATTGTAGTGAGGGGTTGCCCCTTGTGAGAGTAGGACGCCGCCACGCTTTGTTATCTTTGGAGGTTTAGCTCAGCTGGGAGAGCATCTGCCTTACAAGCAGAGGGTCAGCGGTTCGATCCCGTTAACCTCCATATGAGCCGTTAGCTCAGTTGGTAGAGCATCTGACTTTTAATCAGAGGGTCACAGGTTCGAGCCCTGTACGGCTCATATTTTTGCGGGTGTGGCGGAATTGGCAGACGCACTAGATTTAGGATCTAGCGCCTTACGGCGTGGGGGTTCAAGTCCCTTCACCCGCATCATATGATTGTTTCTATTTTTTTACGCCGGCTTAGCTCAGTTGGTAGAGCATCTGATTTGTAATCAGAGGGTCGAGGGTTCAAGTCCTTTAGCCGGCATCGTAAATACGCGGAAATAGCTCAGTGGTAGAGCACCACCTTGCCAAGGTGGGGGTCGCGGGTTCGAACCCCGTTTTCCGCTTTGCCAATGTACTACGCGCCGGGGTGGCGGAACTGGCAGACGCACAGGACTTAAAATCCTGCGGTGAGTGATCACCGTACCGGTTCGATTCCGGTCCTCGGCATTACAAAT
>NZ_JBIQDM010000016.1:0-50972 GCF_045371165.1 Enterococcus pernyi | reverse complement strand
ATGCGCCCATAGCTCAATTGGATAGAGTGTTTGACTACGGATCAAAAGGTTAGGGGTTCGACTCCTCTTGGGCGCGTAGTCTTTTTATTTTTTCGGGAAGTAGCTCAGCTTGGTAGAGCACTTGGTTTGGGACCAAGGGGTCGCAGGTTCGAATCCTGTCTTCCCGATTTTTTTTATTTGTTGCAAAGTTATACGTTCTATTGTATGATTATTTTTAATTAATTGAATATGCGCCCATAGCTCAATTGGATAGAGTGTTTGACTACGGATCAAAAGGTTAGGGGTTCGACTCCTCTTGGGCGCGTTGGAAAAACTGGGACTTCATTGAATTCCTAGTTTTTTTTATTTACATAAAAAAATTGTCGCTTATCGTTATTCTTCGAATCAAATATCTAACAAGCGTTCTCCTTTCATTCTACCTGTAAATTCGCTATAATTAAGGTCAATATTAGTCAAAGGAATGAGTGGGATGGCACAACAAAATACTTCGGATCTAATTGAATCATATATAAAAAAGATCCTGGAAAAAAACGAGATGATCGAGCTTCGAAGGATTGAATTGGCAGATCTATTTAACTGCGTTCCTTCACAAATCAATTATGTGATCAATACACGCTTTACGATTCAACGTGGCTATTTGGTTGAGAGTAAACGTGGTGGTGGTGGGTATATCCGCATTGCTAAAGTGAGAATGTCGGATAAAAAACAAATGCTTGAACGAATCAACTTGCTATTTGGCGAAACAATCAATGAAAAAAATGCCTACGCCATTATTCAGAAACTATATGAAGACCAAATCATTACCAAAAAAGAGGGAAACTTGATGTTGAGTGCGATTGCTAAAAATACATTGAACATCAACGAGACAGAAGATTATACGCGTGCTCGAATTCTACGAGCCTTTTTAGAACGATTAAGCTATGAAGATGGGGAGTGAAATTTAAATGGCAGAAATATTTACAGAAAGAGCACAACGTGTGTTAGAAATTGCCCAAGAAGAAGCAAAACGCTTCAAACATCAAGCGGTAAGTTCAGAACATATATTATTGGCTTTAGTGATCGAACCCAACGGGATTGCTGGGAAAGTATTACGAGATATGAAATTGAATGAAAAAGATATTTATGAAGAAATCGAGCATTTAGTCGGTTATGGTACAGTGAAAACTTATGCAAAAGGTGTATTTCTCCCTTATTCTCCTCGAATGAAACAAATTTTTGCTTTGGCAAATAGCGAAGTAAATAAAATGGGTGCACAAAAAGTGGGGACTGAGCATATTTTACTTAGTCTACTAAAAGATGAGAGTATCATGGCTACTCGTATCATGATCAACTTAGGAATCAGTTTGAGCAAAGTTCGTCAGTCATTGAAACGTACGATGGGTACGGACACGAGTACCGGTGGTATTCGCCGTCGAAATCCACAAGAAAAGCGAGCAATGACACAAGGTACTCCTACGTTGGATTCATTAGCTAGAGACTTAACTAAGTTAGCCAAAGAAAACAGATTAGATCCAGTCGTAGGGCGTTCAAGAGAAGTCAAACGGTTGATCCAGATACTTAGTCGCCGAACAAAAAACAACCCTGTTTTAGTTGGAGAACCCGGGGTCGGTAAAACTGCGATTGCAGAAGGATTGGCTCAAAAAATCATTTTAGGTGAAGTACCTGAAGAGATGAAAGCAAAACGTCTGATGATGTTAGACATGGGGGCGTTAGTCGCTGGGACGAAGTATCGGGGAGAATTTGAAGATCGAATGAAAAAAGTCATTGATGAAATTTATCATGATGGTCAAGTTATTCTCTTTATTGATGAATTACACACATTGATTGGTGCTGGTGGCGCAGAAGGTGCCATCGATGCATCGAATATTTTGAAACCAGCGTTAGCACGTGGAGAATTACAGACGATTGGTGCGACAACATTAGACGAATACCAAAAATACATTGAAAAAGACTCGGCATTGGAGCGACGCTTTGCACGTATCCAAGTAGATGAACCGACAGCAGATGAAGCGGAAGAAATCTTACGTGGTTTACGTTCACGCTATGAGGAACATCATCATGTGGAGATCACCGATGAAGCAGTACGAGCGGCAGTCAATCTTTCTGTTCGATATATCACTTCCAGACAGTTACCAGATAAAGCGATCGACTTGATTGATGAATCGGCAGCGAAAGTTCGATTGGAACAAGCGGACGATTTGTCAGAAACGACGATACTGAAACAAGAGATCGATCAAGTGAATAAAGAAAAAGAACAGGCGATTCAAAAACAAGATTTTGAAACAGCTGCGCATTTACGTAGACAAGAAAAAAGCTTAATGAAAAAACTAGAAAAACGTTTAGCGATTGAAGCAAAACATAAAAATGGTTTTGCGGATCGGGTGACTGAAGAAGATGTAGCTACAGTTGTTTCGGAGTGGACAGGTGTACCATTGCAACAGTTAGAAAAGAAAGAAAGTCAACGATTACTGGAACTAGAAGCATTGCTTCACGAACGTGTTGTTGGACAAGATGAAGCGGTCAAAGCTGTTTCTCGTGCGATCAGACGGGCGCGTAGTGGCTTAAAAGATCCAAATCGCCCGATTGGTTCCTTTATGTTTTTAGGCCCAACAGGAGTCGGAAAAACAGAATTGGCGAAAGCATTATCAGAAGTAATGTTTGGGGAAGAGGACGCATTGATTCGTGTCGACATGTCTGAATTCATGGAGAAGTATAGTACGAGTCGTTTGATCGGTTCGCCTCCAGGCTATGTGGGTTATGATGAAGGTGGACAATTGACGGAAAAAATTCGTCAAAAACCTTACTCAGTTATCTTGCTAGATGAAGTGGAAAAAGCTCATCCAGATGTCTTCAATTTATTATTACAAGTTTTAGATGACGGTCATTTAACAGATGCTAAAGGAAGAAAAGTAGACTTTAGAAATACGATCATGATCATGACTTCTAATATTGGCGCTACTCAAATCCGTGAGGAAAAAAATGTTGGATTCAACGTCCAAGATATTACTAAAGATCATCAAGCGATGCAAAAACGGATACTTGAAGAGCTGAAGAAAGCTTTCCGCCCTGAATTCTTGAACCGTATTGATGAGACAGTCGTTTTCCATTCATTAACAAAAGATGAAGTCCATGCGATTGTTCAAATCATGAGCCAATCGATCGTCAAACGGTTGAAAGAACAAGATATCTTAGTGAAAATCACGCCAGCAGCAGTTGATGTGATTGGGAAAGTCGGTTTTGATCCAGAGTATGGTGCACGACCACTAAGACGGGCATTACAAAAAGAAGTAGAAGATCGTTTGAGCGAAGCTTTGCTTGGAGGAGAAATCCATTTAGGCGATCAAATCACTGTTGGCGCTTCGAAGGGCAAAATCACAGTGAATGTGCGTGAACCTAAGAAAATAACTGTTAAAGTATAATGACAGAGTGAGATCGCAACAGAAATAGCTAGCTCTGATAGACAAGCCAGAAACCCAAAAATCATTTGAATTTTTGGGTTTTTTGGTTTTCTAAAGGAGTTATTTCTAAATCAATGGTGAAACAATAGATAAGCCAGAAATTATTTTACAGTATCGTTACAATCAATAATAAATGTAAGAAGTATTGGAAAGTTTTCAGAGCTGTGCTACTATTATGGAGTTGTAGGAGGAGGAAATGATGATCGAAATCATAACTACTATAGAATCAATGAAACAAGCAGAAGAATTGCTTGAAGCAGGAGTGGATACCTTATATTTTGGGGAAGAACGCTTCGGTCTACGCTTACCAGCTTCTTTTACAAGAGAAGAACAACGCGAATTAGTTGCGCTGGCACATCGTTACGGTAAAAAAGTAAATATAGCTGTCAATGGGATCATTCATCCTGAAAAAATGAAAAAAGTCCCAGAGTATCTGCAATTTTTAAAAGAAATCAATGTGGACATGATCACAGTTGGTGATACTGGGATTATCTATACAATGAGAAAAAATCCAGAGTTGAGTATCCCTTATGTTTTTGATGCAGAAACATTAGTGACGAGTGCACGTCAAATCAATTTTTGGGCAAAAAAAGGGGCGATTTCTGCTGTTTTAGCACGTGAAGTGCCATTTGATGAGATGAAAGAAATGGAAAATAAGTTACAGATTCCTGTAGAAACACTTGTGTATGGAGCTACATGCATCCATCAATCGAAACGTCCACTGTTACAAAATTACTATAACTACACGCAACAGGACGAAAAAAAAGATCGTGAAAGAGGACTCTTTCTCGCTGAACCTAAAAAAGAAGATACACATTATTCGATTTATGAAGATTCACATGGTACGCATATTTTTGCGAATAATGACATCAATTTAAGTAATGAACTCCCACAGCTTTATGCCCATCATTTCCGTACCTGGAAATTAGATGGCGTTTTTACGCCTGGTGAAGCATTTGTTGAGATCACTAAATTATTTGTTGAGGCAAAAAAAGCATTATTAGCAGACACATGGACAGAAACGTTAGCACAAGAAATGACGAATAAGATCAACGGATTACATCCAACGAATCGAGGACTTGATACAGGTTTCTTTTATATTGATCCTGAATCTATCAAGTAAGGAGTATGGTGAAATAAAATGACAACAAAAAGAAAATTAAAACGTCCGGAAGTTTTAGCACCAGCCGGTACGCTTGAAAAACTAAAAACAGCTATTCATTATGGTGCAGATGCTGTGTATATTGGTGGTAATGCTTATGGTTTACGTAGTCGCGCAGGAAACTTTACCTATGAAGAAATGGCAGAAGGCGTTGCATTCGCAAAAGAACATCAAGCGAAAGTGTATGTAGCAGCAAATATGGTCACACATGAAGGAAATGATGAAGGAGCCGGTGAATTTTTCCGTAACCTGCGCGATGTGGGGATTTCCGCAGTGATCGTCTCTGATCCAGCACTTATTGAGATCTGTGCTACAGAAGCTCCTGGCTTACCTATCCATCTATCGACTCAAGCTTCTGCTACCAACTATGAAACATTGGAATTCTGGAAAGAAGAAGGCTTGGAACGTGTAGTTTTAGCTCGGGAAGTTTCGATGGAAGAAGTCGCTGAGATACGTCGACATACGGATGTAGAGATTGAAGCATTTATTCATGGAGCAATGTGTATCTCTTATTCAGGACGTTGTACATTGTCGAATCATATGTCGATGCGTGATGCCAATCGTGGAGGCTGTTCACAATCTTGTCGTTGGAAATATGAATTGTATGATTTGCCATTTGGACAAGAGAGAAACTCTTTGACAGATGCTGGCGAGATTGAAGAAGAGTTTTCGATGAGTGCGGTAGATATGTCGATGATCGAACATATTCCTGACTTGATTGAAAATGGCGTAGATAGTTTTAAGATCGAAGGTCGAATGAAGTCGATCCACTATGTATCAACTGTCGCAAATGTTTATAAAGCAGCTGTAGATAGTTATATGGAAGATCCTGAAAACTATGTTTGCAAACAAGAATGGATCGATGAGTTATGGAAAGTGGCTCAACGAGAACTAGCAACAGGATTTTATTACGATACACCTAGCGAAAATGAACAATTATTTGGTGAACGTCGTAAGATCCCTGTGTATAAATTTGTCGGAGAAGTCTTATCTTATGACGAGGAGACGAAACAAGCGACAATCCGTCAGAGAAACCTCTTTTCTGTAGGGGATGAAATCGAATTTTATGGGCCTGGATTTACTCACTTTAGTCAAATGGTTGAGGTGATGCGCAATGAAGAAGGAGAATCCATTGATCGCGCACCAAATCCTATGATGATGTTGACCATGCCAGTCACACAACCAGTTAAACCTGGAGATATGATTAGAAAAAGAAAATAATTTTTTAAGCAATCAAGCGAAATGAGCATCTCGTCAACAGAATGACTAGAAACGTGCTACACTTATTTTTTGTAAGAGATGATAAAAAAGTTTATAGAAAAATAAGCGGTAGGATGTGGCATCAGCTGCTAAAAGGAGGAACAAGATGAAAACATATGATTATATTGTCATTGGCGGAGGATCTGGAGGCATTGCTTCAGCGAATCGTGCCGGTATGCATGGAGCGAAAGTATTATTGATTGAAGGCAATGAACTAGGTGGCACGTGCGTCAATGTCGGATGTGTTCCAAAAAAAGTCATGTGGCAAGCAAGTACGATTTTAGAAACGATCGAACGTGATGCTTCAAGCTATGGTATCCAAGCAGACGTCAAACATGTTGACTTTAAAGAACTGGTAGAGAAGCGTGAGAAATACATTGATTTCCTTCATGGCGCTTATCAAAGAGGCTTAGATAGTAATAACGTTGAAGCAATCAAAGGATATGCTCGCTTTGTCGATAGTCAAACCGTCGAAGTAAACGGTGAAAGCTATCAAGCGAATCATATTTTGATTGCAACTGGTGGTAAGCCAAGCAAAATGACGATTCCTGGTGGAGAATATGCCATTGATTCAAACGGCTTTTTTGCATTGGCAGAATTACCAAAATCGACGATCGTATTAGGTGCTGGTTATATTGCAGCTGAACTTTCAGGTGTGTTAAATGGCTTGGGAAGTGAAGTGATGTGGGCGTATCGTAAAGAACGTCCATTACGTACGTTTGATAAAATGTTATCTGATAACTTGATTGAGATGTATCAAGAAGCAGGAATCCACACTTATGCAAACTTTACGGCTAGCGAAATAACAAAGAACGGGGATGTCTACACCGTTACCTTTGAAAATGGGGAAACACTAATGGCAGAGTGTGTGTTATTTGCTGGCGGACGTGTACCGAATACAGATGCATTAGGCATCGAAAAAACGAACGTTGAATTAGATGAAAAAGGATTTATCAAAGTGGATAAATTCCAAAATACAACCGATTCACATATTTATGCTATTGGTGATGTCATTGGTAAAATCGACTTGACGCCAGTAGCGATTGCTGCAGGTCGTCGTTTGTCTGAGCGACTGTTCAATGGCAAAGAAAATTCTTATTTAGACTATGATTTAGTTCCAACAGTCGTCTTTACTCATCCACCGATTGCGACCATCGGATTGACCGAAGAGCAAGCGTTGACGACATACGGTGAAGGACAATTGAAAATCTATCGTTCACGATTCACGCCAATGTATTTTGCTTTAAACGATTATCGACAAAAATGTGAAATGAAATTGATCTGTGTGGGTGAAGAAGAAAAAATTGTTGGGCTGCATGCCATCGGTGTAGGTGTCGATGAAATGTTACAAGGTTTTGCAGTAGCGATCAAAATGGGAGCAACCAAAGCAGATTTTGACAATACAGTAGCCATCCATCCAACAGGCGCAGAAGAATTTGTTACAATGCGTTAAGTCGTTAGTAAGTTGCGGAAATACCCATATAGAAAAAGCAGACGGAATATACGTCTGCTTTTTCTGATTTATGCAGATAAAACTATGTATAAAGAACTGTTTCAATGTTATTCCAAAATGAGGTTGTTGGTATTTTAGAAATTTTGATCATTTTAGCTTTCGTTTTAGCTTGGTTCAGTTCGATGTCTGTTAAAACTAAATCATATTGATTGACTGTGTCGTAGTTTACTTGAAAAATGTTATCAGTATATGTATGGATACTATGAATCGCAGGGATTTTTTTGAATAACAGTTGCTTATACAGTGCAAGTGTTCTTTCTTCCTGATAAGAAACAATCAAGATAGACACCTTCTTCTTGTAAGGAAAAACGGTCGTCAGTAAAGCAGGTGATAATGAAATCAATTCTAATAGTAACTCTTCATAGAGTAATTGATTCCGTTTGATCATCATTAATCCAGCATGGTCAATGGCTTGATTATATGCTTTTAGTATCTGAGGCGAATGCGTAAATAGGATTTCAGATAAAATCTGTAGATATGTTGTTTTAAAGAATTGTCGGTTTTTATTGTAATTGATCAACTCACTCAATTTCTGAATACCTTCTTGATTCAAAGAGAAGTCTTGAGATAATGAACGATAAAAGTACTCTGAAAATTGTCGAATCCGTTGATATTCCCCCTGACTACTAGGTGCTGACTGAACACAAGGGAAATAGATTTTTTTGTCTAATAGATTTGAGACAGTTGTGGTTGTCACATTAAAACCGTATTCTTTTTCAATGATTGAACAAAACACTGTATTATTTTTTATTATTTCAAAAAAAGAAGGATCATTGATTGGATTTCCTTTATTTTCTGAGATCAAATGGCCTTGTCCGATCCGAATGATTGCTGTGTAAAGATAAAAACTATTTATAATCACTTTATATGTACTAATTGTTTGATGTGTTGCTTGCTTTTTATAGTAACGTTGTAACACATCGAATATGTGATAAAAATGGTGCAATTGCTGTGGCGTATATTGCTCACGAAACATACTACAGAAGAATTGCCTAATGTAACTTTCATCCCCAATGATTTTGAGTTTTGAGGAGATATGTATGGATAATGGCGCATTGATCTCGCAGAAGTAAGTATTGATATTTGCAATGATCCGGCGAATACTTGTTTCACTTAAATATAATTTATTTGCTAATTTAGATAACGTTGGCTCTACTTCAAAAATCACCTGTAGTATTTGTACATTCGTTGATTGATTGAGTATTTGTTTGATTAAATCTTCCAAATTGATTTCTGGTGGTAATAGTAAAGAAGCCACTTGATATTTATCGGTGTTGATGCAAACTGGTGTATATGTATGGTTAAAAAACGCAATATCGGTCAATAATGTTTTTTTTGTTACCTCAAGTTGTTCTGCTAAAGTCGAACAGTCAATAGCGGCCATGCCTAAGAGTAAAGCTAGTTTGATCTGCCTTTCAGAAGTCTTTTCAAGCATATTTGTTCGTTTTATCATACTTTTCAGATCTTCTAAAAATAGAAAATCTGTTTTTTCACATCCTTTATCCATGTTATAAACATTATTTTATCATACTTTTCTAATTATTCGAATTTTTCTTTTTATTATAATCAGTGGTTATTTAAAAGTGAAATTGCCTTCTTTATTTAATAAGTATTATTTAAAAAAACAACATATAATAATCTGAATAACTAGAAGTAGTCAATTGACACACGCAAAAGTAAAATTTTCTGATACATGTTTGTTTCACTTACAAATTCTTAACTATAACATCCGAGCAATGTGAGCATTGAACATGTTTTTTATAAAACAGAAAAACTAATATTAAGAAATTATCGAAAAAGCTGTACTATACATTATAGGTTTTTTAAAAGAAAGGAGCTTGTTGACTATGGGTGTACTTGAGAAACAATTAGAGAGACAAATCTCATTGCTTTATTTGCTAAATATTGAGTCATCGAATATTAGTAATCTAGCCAAAGAATTGAGTATTACAGATAAAACGATTGTAGCAGATATCGATAGTTTCAATACAGCTTGTTTTCCCGCTCGTATTGAAACTAATCAGCACAAAGAGGTATCGCTTTCGATACCAAAGAAATTGAATTTAGATGATATATTTGTCAGGATACTTAATAATTCAACAAATGTGAAAATTTTAAAGTACATATTCATTACAGAACCTTCTCTTTCTGAGATTGCGACAAAATTATTTTTAAGTAAAACGAGTATCCGCAGGATCGTCGCCAAAATCAATACATATTTCTTGAAAGAAAAAATCAATGTCCAAATTAATTTAGAGAACAAACTAACGATCACTGGAAATGAAATCGAGATTCGACGTTTATTTGCTAGTATGTTCAAGGAAATTTATAAAGTAAAAGAATTTCCTTATTTCGATACGATTTATCAGATGCTCAGACGTTGTTTGAAGGCACAAAAAAGAACGGTTAGTACACCAAAAGTGATGTATTCGGTGTATTATATTTATTCTTCGATTATTCGAATTGGTAATAAACATCTTATTCCTGAGAAAGAATTGATCCACAATGAGCAAATCGTGGGTACCATCTTGGAGATTATCCAAAGTGATACAGTTTTTTGTACGTTAATGAGTCAAAAATATAAATTCAACGTCACACAAAAAAATGTTTCTAATATTCTCACTTCCTATTTTGGTCTAATGTTTACAGAGGTCCAACATCGTGATCAGAGATTAGAGCAGAATATTGAAAAGTTTCTTCAAAGTTTTTACAGTCTATTAGCGATTGACATGTCGATCAACACTACGGAAATCGAATATTTTTTTGATTTTATCAATTTTTATAAAGAATTAGCCATTTTTAAAGTAAGCTATGCAGATATATTCTATAAAAAAATGATGGAGAACAACCCTAAGATCTGGCAAGCCTATCAAAAATCTTTGCAAATTGCGCAATTAAATTTTGTTGAGCAAAGCGAACTATTGCATAAAGAATTATTACTCGAATTAATCATTTTTTCCAATGATTTGTTACGGATGATTGAACCCAAAATACAAGAGAAGTCGATTTTATTATTAAGTTCTCAAGAAATTGGCTTATCTCTTTTATATAAAAATTTGATTTTACATAAGCATCCATTTTTAAAAAATATTGATATCTATGAGAAGGACGTTTTTTCTATTGATTACCAATTAATCAATCAATACGATTTGATCTTGACTGATCTATCCTTAAATTTTGATCGGATCACGTCCGAAATTTTGAAAATCTCTAAAGTTCCTACTTCGATTTTTTGGAATAATTTTGAGCAGTGTCTCTATTCTTCTTAACAGAAATCGTTTTGTTGAACGTTTTTTTCATCTTTTTATCAATTTTGAAAAAATAGATAGTAGTGGTAGTCGAAATTCAGGTACGCTTAAAGCAACCGCTAGTTGGTGTTGGATAGGATAGGCATTTTATGAGAAAGTGAGCTGGAAAATTCGTTGAATAAGTTAGCAATATTTTTACTGATTGGGGTATACAGTATAGCATTCAAGGCATTATCTTTAATATTTAAAATACTTTGGTTAGTCACCAAAGCACTTGGAAAGTTCATTGGAAAAATGGCTAGAAAGGGATGGGAAAAAAGGGCACAAAAAAAGGCGCTTACACGTTCACGTGAAGTAGCTTCACAGCAAAGAGGAAATAACTTAGATCGTACGTCTATCCGTTCAAGCATATCGCAAGAGAGTCGATTGAATACGCGAGTATCACAAGCCCAACAACAAACGACTCGGCTGCGTACCTATTCTGGCCAATCTCTAACGACAGGACACTCGAGATAATACAAAGGAAAAGAGAGAGGAGTGAGTGATGGATGTCTATAGAAGATATATCTAAAGAAAAGATGCTTAGAGAAGACAAGCTTAAAGAAAATAATAAAAGTAATATCAATGAATCATTTCTATCTATATTTTCATATAAAAATGAAGCAATCATCAACAGAATCATTGGATCTCCAATTGATGAAAAAATCAGAAATGAAAGCAAAGACATAAATTTTGATACGACGCATAATGAGTTAATCCGTGATAAGAAAGAAAATATTACCAAAGAGCTTAAAATCCTTGATTACCAATTAGAAATTATTCGTCTACAACGAGACATAGCGACCATCAAGGGGATTGGAGCCATCAGCTTTTCTGAGCAACAGGCTATCGACGATGAGTATGCCGGAAAACACGCGGGGTTAAAAAAAGTTCAAACGACTCTGGAAAGTCATCAAAAAGAATTAGACAAATATGGAAGTGGTCAAAGTGTTTTAAAAATAAATACAAAAGACCAGCAAGTTGATTCAGCAATCGTTCTCGCATTGATCAAAAAAGACGAATTTAAAAAAGAATTGACCGCCCATAGAGTAGGACTAGTAGCAAAAGAAGATGAGGTCAATAAGTTAAGGGCTGAAATTGGAAAAATAAAGAAAAGTAAAAAGACAGTCCTTGAACAAAAGGTCCAATTAGCGGAAGAGAAAGTTAAAAAAATTGAGATCGTCCAAAAAGAATTAAAGGATAAGATAGAGAAAGTTGCGGTAGACACAGATCAACTAGAACCTTTGCGACGTTCCAATTCTTTTTCTGAATTTACAGTAAATAAAAATGATTCAGACGAAGTGTTAATGTCAAAATTTCAAGCAATTAGTGCAATAAAAGAAGGATATCAAAATGAAATTGCTGAAACAAAAGGCTTGATTGATTATACCGATAAGGTTGAAATAGAAATCGTTCGTTCGGTAGAAGTGAAAGCGGAGCAAGCAAAGGAAGCAGTTGTCCTAAGTAAGGCTGATCGTGAGGCGACTGTTGTTACACCTACGATTGAACGCGAGCCAACTCCAGTGATTGCGGAAGAACCAAAAAAAGATGAAGTCGATAGTGCTACTGTTGAAAAAAACCCGCCTCCGATAGAGGTCAATGTGATCGTGAACGAGGCGCCAGAAAAAACGAAGCTACAGAAAACAATAGTGGAAGAACCTAAAAAAGAATCTGTTGTAAGCGAAAATCTTGAAAGTAAAAAAGCAGAGCTTATCAAAGCGTATGTCGAAAATCTTCAAGCAAAAGTAGAGTTGATCGAAGCTAAAAACAAGAATACTGATGACTTATTAAAGCGGATCAAACAGAGCAATACGACCGAGGATGTGCAGTTTTTAAAGGAACTTAAAGCGGTTTTGGCTGATCCTGAAAAACTGCAAAAATTGACCAAAGATTTATCTACTGAAAGTGTAAAACAGATGGATAAAGATATCAAAGGCTTACAAGAAGAAACTCGTGGAATAAAAGAACAAACGAAAAAGTTGAGTGAATTAGATCATTCAAAATTAAAACAATCATTTTTCAGAAATTCCCGAAAAATCCGTGCAGCTAGATGGTTGTTGAATCTATGGCCGATTGCCATGTTACCATTAGGTATGTCATGGGTGGGTTCCATATTACCATCTACAGCTATGACTATTTTTGGGCAACAGTTTGTGAATGCTGCAGTTGGTTTTGTCACTGCCAGTTTTTTTGGTTCAAAAGCAATTATTTATGCGAAAAAGAAAATTCCGCAAGCATTCAATAAGTTAGTACAGAAGTTCCCAAGAGTATTTGGTCCAATTGCTCGTGGATTGTCGAAAGTACGCGAAAAATTGACTTTTGGAAAACAAAAACAGCCAGCGGAACAAATGAAAGATGCAACTCCAGTAAATGAGAAATTGGTAGAAGGAATAGAGAAATCTGAAGTAACAAAAGAAAGATTAGCTTCTAAGGATCTCAAAGGCAAAGTTGTAGCGATGGAAGCACCAACCAAAGAAGGTGCAAACATAGCTGAAATAGAAGAAAAACAGTCAAGAGCCAAACGTGCGTGGGAAACAGTCCGTCATGCGCCGAAGCGGATGTTTGATTATGTGATGAAAAATAAATTATCCTTATTTATCATGTTGGCTGTACCACTGGCTCTAGGGATAGGTGGAATGTTTGCCCTATCTGCGCTAGTGCCGATGCTTGCAACCTCTATGGCTGCGCCATTCTTGATGCAGTTAGGTGCCGTGGCTTTGATTGGTGTCAGTATTGGAATCGGTATCCAATTATTAGACAAGTTTGTGTTCAAACGAATTGAAAGTCGTGTAGCCAAAAGAGAGGATTTGGCATTTGAAAAAAAAGTTAACGAAAAAATTTTAGAAGGCCAAGAGTTAGGGAAGTGTCAATCTTTAGATTCAAAAGAATTTAGAGAGAAAGTATCTGCGATCGCTGGTCTTGATGAAAAAGCGAAAGCACCTGAGCAAGCCCTGACCAATGAGCAACAAAAAACGACAGAAAGATCTGAACGAACCACTGAGACGGCGAAAGAATCGAAAGTCATTGAGATGAAACCAAGAGATAGTACACAACCTCAGCTAAGTACATCGCAAACGAAGGTAGAACCAACACCCTCTGGCTCGAAAGAACCAGTCGCATTGACAAACAGAGGAAATCAGCTAATCGAACGTCGCGCAAGTTTTTCCGGTACGGGTCCAGACATCGGACGACAAGCAAGCTTTGAGTCATTAAGAAGAAACTCATTGCAATTATCAAATGAGCGAAATAACCGAGCACGTAGTCAGCAAACGCAGGTTCAAATTCAAAATAATAAGAAAACTATAACGACACAATTATAAAAAATAACTTTGACTGAAAGGAAATAAAAAATTTGAAAAATTCCCGGCAGCTTATGGTAGTGCATGTGTTAGTAATTGGTATTCTGCTTTATGTGAGTAATCGTATTGGTTATTTATTTTTAGCAGAGAATACGGGGAATTTATCATTTGCAGATAATTTACTAACGACATTCAACCGAACATTTGAAGAACTTTCTAGATTTGCTCCGCAATTTTCTTATGAACCGATATCATTAGGGATAGCAGCGGTTGTTGCTATTTCCTATGTACTTTTTATCTTATATAAGACGTTTGATGAGAAGAATACCCGCCCTAATGAAGAATATGGAAGTGCACGATGGGGAAAGTACAGCGACATCCGTGCATTTCTTGATAAGAAAAAAGATTTCAATATCTTGTTGACGAAGAGCGAAAGCTTATCATTATCAGGACGTATGAAGATTACACGAAACGATAATTTCAACCGAAATAAAAATGTCGTTGTGGTGGGAGGAGCCGGTAGTGGTAAGACGCGATTTTATGTAAAACCTAACTTGATGCAAATGCATTCCTCTTATGTCGTCAGTGATTCTAAAGGCTTATTATTAGCTGAAACAGGCAAAATGTTTGAAGAAGCGGGTTATCAAATCAAGATTTTTGACTTGATCAACCGAAGAGATACGCATCAGTACAACCCGTTTCAATATATTCAAACTGAGGATGATATCTTGAAAATCGTGAACAATCTCATCAAAAATACGACGAACCCGGATAAAAAAGGCGGAGACGATTTTTGGGAAAAAGCTGAAACAGCCCTATTGATGGCTATTTTTAGCTATTTGATTCAAGAAGTAACCGCAGAAGATCGGACGTTAGGAAACGTGATTGAATTAGTCCGTTTAGCAGATATTGAAGAAGATGTGCCTGGCTATGTCAGCCCACTAGATATTTTATTCAATGAGTTAGAACAAAAAGATCCGACAAACTTTGCGGTATCACAGTACAAGATTTTTAAACTTTCTGGTGATAAAACGACAAAAAGTATTTTAGTCAGTCTAGGCGTGCGGTTGTCACCATTTGATATTCCAAGTATCAAGGAACTCGTTTCGCAAGATACACTTGAGTTAGATACAGTTGGTGATGTCAAAACGATTCTCTATATTTTATTGCCTGATACAGATACCAGTTTCAATTTTTTAGCGAGTATGATGTATCAGCAATTGTTTGACATGTTAGTTTATAAAGCAGATAACGTTTATAAGGGACGATTACCTTGTCATGTCCGTTGTATCCTAGATGAGTTTGCCAATATTGGACAAATTCCTGATTTTGAAAAAGTGATTTCGGTTATTCGAAGCCGTGAAATCTCCACAAATGTCATTTTACAAAATATCAGTCAGTTAAAAACTTTGTATAAAGATACGTGGGAAACGATTATTGGGACCAGTGATGTCTTTTTATATTTAGGCGGAATGGAACAAAGTACGCACGAATATATCTCAAAATTGCTAGGGAAACAAACGATTGAACAAAGAAATACAAGCGTCACCAAAGGAAGCAATGGTTCTTTTAGTGAGAACTTCCAGAAATTAGGAAGGAACTTGATGGACCCCGATGAAGTAGCAAGTCTCAAAGGACAGGAATGTATCTTAAAAATTCGCGGAGTCCATCCATTTTTATCAAAGAAATATGATATTGTGAAACATAAAAACTATAAGAAGTTAGGCGATGTGACGGATTCCTATATGTATCAACGAAATCTATCTGCTTAACTAGTTCGATCAATGAATCACTCATAATAAATAGAAAGCACCTTCATTCGAATGATAGACTGAGAATGTGGTGCTTTTTATTAGCTAAAAAAGGCTGGTTCACTGAAAAGAACAGTGAAATTTGGCCATTTCATTCATCGTAGGTTGAAGCAATATAAAAATAGCCAGTAAGAATAACATATAATCGGTTTATTATCGAAGGTTAATTGTAAATGATGGTTCTAGTCCTAAAAATAAGATTCATTTGATAATAGGCGATTATCCAGTTTATCTCCTAAAGTAATGGTCGTAATTATTCTAAAATTTCTAATGGAAGAAATAACTGATACAAGTAAACACAGAATTTCGCATATACTAAATTTATGAAATAAGATAAAAAATTATTATTATAAAAAAGGAGATTAGCAAAATTATGAATGCACAATTATTAGAACAAGTATTTGGATTAGTTTCACAGTTTACATTAATTGGTGGTGGACTATGGTTGATTTGGGGAACAATTATCCTAGCTGGTGCGTTAAAAGATAAAAATGGCCCTCAATTACAACAAGGGATTTGGCAGATTGTTGGTGGTGGATTGATTCTAGTCGCTGCAGGTTGGTTTGCTACTTCATTTGATATTGGTTCGTTTTTACCATAATCGTTACGCAAAAAGAAGAGTAGGAGTATAGTATATGGAATCTGCAATTATGACCATCTTTGATCAAATCATGACATTTCTTAATGGGGACGATCTAAAAAATATTTTAGGAATGGATTTACGAAGTTACATATATGATGCCTACAGTTTAGTGGAACGACTACAGCAACACGTAGTTGGGCCACTTGCTTTATCCATTCTAGCAATTTTTATTCTATTAGAGTTTCAAAAAATCTCAACGAAAGTTGAAGGTGCAGGTGGAGCTCCCATGTTAGGATTTGAGATGATTATCAAAGCATTGATCAAATTCGTCATTTGTTACATAGTTATTTTAAGAATTCAAGACATTTTAGATGGTATGGTTATCATTGCTGGCAATTTAACCACTAGGATTTTAACGGTTGGAAATGCATCAGCTGTAAGAGATACAGCTGATGCAGTGAGACAGGCGGTCTCTCAACTAAGTTGGTGGTCACAATTAGTTGTACTACTCGTGATGTGTATCCTGTTTTTAGCATCCCTTGTTGTTCGCGTATTGGTTCAAGTAACTATTTATCTTCGTTTTTTGGAGATGTATATATTTTGTGCAATGGCACCAATTCCGATGAGTGCCTTACCAAGCCAAGAGTTTTCAGTGATGAGCAAGGGGTTCTTCAAGAATTTCGCTGCCCTCGGTCTGCAGGGCACATTCATCGCGTTAGTACTGGTGATTTATCCGACGATCTTCCATCGTATTATGGAAGAAGTTGGTTCAGGTATTTTTGGAATTATTTTAGGTTTGACAGTTTACATGATTGCTTTATTACTTTCTGTAAATAAAACTAAAGGATGGGCAAAAACATTGATGTCAGCATCGTAAGGAGGAACTATGGCAGTTGAGGTAAAGATACCAAAGGATATTAAAGAATATAAAGAAAAGGTAATTGCGGGAATGAATTTAAAGCAGCTGCTTTGTTTAGCTATTGCAGCTGGAGTAAATGTCTTGATCAGTTTGATTTTCATTGCAGGATTAAAGATTCCTATGGAAATCACAAGTTGGTTGATGATTCTTTCATCCATTCCAATCGTTTCATTTGGCTGGTTTAAAAGAAATGGCTTGACATTTGATATCTATCTTAAACAATTTTTCAAATACCACGTGGCACCAGGGACACGAAAAAAGAAGCCTAAGGAAGAAATGAATAAAGAAATTGAAGATGTAGGCGGGCAAGAAACATGATGAAGTTAAAAGCGCTCAAAGCGTTAAAACCAACTAAAAAACCAAAAGATGAGGAAAAAGAATTTATTAGCAAACCTAAATCGAAGAAGAAAGAGGAGATTGATCCTTTCAGAGATACGTTTAGATTTGAAGAGATTTATGAAAGTGGTATTTGTAAAATCGATGAATTTACCTATTCATTGACGCTTGAGTTACAAGATATCAATTATCAATTATCTTCTGACGATCATCAAATTGAAATTTTCTCTCAATACTGCGACTTTTTAAATTCATTGAGTAGTAAAACAAAGTTGCAACTCACTGTTTATAAAAAGAAACGACCGCTTGCTGATTTGCAATCGGTTCTTTATTACAAGGCAAAAAATGATTTCCTCGATTCATATCGTGAGGAAATGAATCAAGTCATTTCAAGGAAATTAGATGAAGAAAAAAATGGTTTCAAAAAAACGATCTTATTTACTTTTGTGCAGAAACATCCTACGTTGGAGATCGCGCAAAAAGAATTAGAGATGGTAGCAGATCGTTTTGAAATGTTTGCTAGTCGCTTAGGCAGTCAAGCAAAAAAGGTAGAAAAAATAAAATTATTACATATGATTTCCGAAATCTTATTAACGAATGACAAGACGGTTAAAACAGAAGTCGATGAGGTACTACCTGAAGTCATGGAATTTAAAGAAAACAAAAACTACGTAAAAATCGATGATCACTATGCAAAAACATTATATTTACAAGAATACCCTTCTGAATTATCAGATACGTTTCTTTTTGAAATGTTAGAAATCCCTCGTGAAATTGTTGTATCTTTACATATTGAACCAATGGATCAAGATGAAGCCTTTGATTTAGTGAAGACAAAATTGGCTTTTATGGAACAACAAAAAGTGGATGAGCAGAAGAAGGCGTTACAAAGTGGGTATGACTTTGAGATGCTCTCTTATGAACTCTCTTACTCACTAACAGAGGCTAAAGGTTTGGTGGATGATCTCCAAAATAGGGGACAAAAATTATACGCGATAACAGGATCTGTCTATTTCCATTCACCAACGAAAGAAAAATTGGCTGAAGTCCATGATGAAATAAACTCAGTGTCTCGTCGCTTTGGATTTAAACTCATTGAATTGGAGTTCATGCAAGAAAATGGCTTAAATGCGACATTACCGTTAGGAATCAATGCGATTCCATTAGATCGAACACTTTCAACAGCCAGTACCGCCATTTTTATCCCATTCACGATTTCGGATTTGATTCAAGAAAATGGGAAGTATTATGGTGTCAATGCGATCTCAAAAAATATTCTTTCTCTCGATCGAAAATTATTAAAAGCACCAAATGGATTTGTTCTAGGAACACCAGGTTCTGGTAAAAGTTTCTCAGTCAAACGCGAAATCGTTAATGTACTGCTACGCGATGCAGATGATGAAGTCATCATTATTGATCCTGAGCGTGAATATTCTGTCATTGGACAAAATTTCAATGGTGAGATCATCAAAATCTCTAGTGATTCACCGACAACGATCAATCCAATGGATATCAATGAGAACTACGGAGATGATACTGATCCGGTCGTGTTAAAATCAGAGTTTTTGATTTCGTTATTTGATCTGATTATTGGTGGGGCATTGGGGCTAAGTTCGGCACAAAAAACGTTGATTGACCGTGTTTGTCGTCGAACGTATGAAGTGTTGAATGACCGTACGCCTACCTTCATTGACTTTTATAATATTTTAAAAGAACAAGAAGAAGAAGAAGCCAAGCAATTGGTAATGGATCTAGAAATCTATATCGAAGGAAGTTTGTCGGTCTTCTCTGCAGAGACGAATGTCGACATTACCAAACGTTTAGTGATTTATGATATTAAGGATCTAGGAAAACAATTGAAAACGATGGGGATGCTAATTGTTTTAGACCAAGTATGGAATCGCATCACGACTAACCGTGAACGAGGTGTTCGCACGTGGTTGTATATTGATGAAATGCAGCTTTTGTTTACGAATGAATATTCTGAGAATTACTTCTTTGAGCTGTGGAGTCGTGCACGAAAATGGGGAGCGATCCCGACTGGCATTACCCAGAACGTTGAAACCTTACTATTGTCGGATTTAGCTCGACGGATGTTATCAAATAGCGATTTTATCATGATGTTGAATCAAGCAAAATCAGACCGTACACAGTTAGTTAGACTGTTTGATATTTCAGAAGAACAAGAAAAATACGTAGTGAACTCTCCAGAAGGGTATGGTCTTATGGTGTTTGGGGATACAACGTTGCCCTTTTATGATCATTTCCCTAAAGATACACAGCTCTATAAGATGATGTCAACAAAACCTGGAGAAACTTGATAGGTATACGGATACGGGAAAGGAAACAGGAAAGTGGCTGATTCAAAAATTTTAGACAAGAACAGGGCAGGTAAGAATGCTACAACTACTAGTACAAATAATAAAAAAATGGTAGTAAGAAGTAGCAAACTATCTTTAAAAAAAGATAATTCTATCAGTACTTCTCGAAGAAAAAAACTGTTGAAGTTATTGAAGGGGAACAATCCTCGTATCAAAAGAAAATCCCAGCAAATAATTTTTCAGAGAAAACAAAGCAAAAACGATAAAAATAATGTGAATCAGGAACCTTTAGATAGCACGAATAAAAGCCAACCGGTCAACACTCAGAGCATTAGTCGACGACAAAGAATTCGAGAAAGTCGAAGAGATGAACTAAAGCAACAGCAACATGATTTAATGATGCGCCCTAATAAAGTCGATACAACCATCGCTTCTGCTCCTGTGACTAATAACGACACAGAACAAAAAAACGAAAAAACGAATACTCAAGTATTTTTGAATAGAAAAAACCGTCAGGAAAAAATTCGTAACCAACGAAAAAAAAGTAACACTTACAAAGGATATATCAGTAAAGTAAAACTAGAAAAGCAACAAGGACAACAAGAAAAAATTAGCACTAACACAACAAACTTACGTCATAAAAATCAAAAAAGAGCTTTGCATCTTTCTAAAAATGAACAGCTTGAAAAAAAGAAAAGAAACAATAAGCGAAAAGAAGGAAAAAAGAAGGTTGCAGCTAAAAGGAATATGCGGGCCAAATTAGATAATATGTTGAAAGATCAAATTTCGCCTAAAAATCCTTTTAAAAATAAAATCAAAGACTTAATTATCGATAAGGTTGGGCGAGATGAAGAGGGTAATTTGAATTTAGTTGGTATGCTTATCACCATGCTTATTATTCTAAAGTTACCTATCTTATTGAAATTGATCGTAATCATCTTGATTGTTGCAGTGGTCATTGCGATCATTTCGATCTTCGTTTCTTTTTGGACAACGATTTTAAGTTTATTTGTCGTAAAAACAGAGTCGATGATGATTACCGAAGCATACAACTATGTCACGTGGTTAGATACTTATAAAAACAAAGAGGTATATGATACGTACAATCGACTAGTTGATGATCCGGAGCATGATGAGGTCTATTTTGAAGTAAACGGGATAGAATCTGATCCAGAGCAATTTATGTATGTATCCAATGGAGATAACTATATCTACTACTTAAATGCAAAGTTTGAAGATTATGATATCGATAATACTGCCATTGTTACCTATCGAAAAAGAGTGGCTGAAAAAACAGGTGTCTGGATTCCATGGTCAGCGAGGGATAACACATATGCTGTTTTTCATGACGCACCACACCCATTATCACCTGAACCTATCAAAGTATTCACTGTAAAAGATGAAATCCATGCATTACATGACATGGTCTACAACTACACGACCGTCATTGAAAAAGACAAAGAAGTTGAAACTGTTGTGATAACGGTGGATAAAGAAACAGGTGAAGAGCATACAGAAGTAAAACGTGAGAAAAAAAATGTTGCTACCGTCAAAATCAATGTCCAAACAATTGGTGAAATGTTTGACTCGGATCCTGAAGTAGGAGTCTATGTGGCTAGGCGTTATTCAAGGGATGATGATTACTATGGACGAGTCATTGCTTTTGATGAAGATGAAGTAGATAAATATTACCCAATCATGGAGAAAGATCGCTTTGAAGATAAAATTTTCATGGCTAATCCATTTGGTAAGATGAACTACGCAAACGTGGTGGATAATTTTGGCTATCGTCGACGTAATCCCAATACCCAACATTACGAAATCGCTTTGGAAGCAGAACCTGGAACACCTGTTTATGCCACCACCTTTGAAACAGTGGAAAGTATCAACTATAGTTATCAGGCTGGTCATACAGATGGTTCAGCGCCTGTAACGACAGCAATAGAAACGGATACAGGTCTATATTATGCGTATTATGTCAATATTGATCCAGTAGTGAGGCCAGGCAGAACCTTAGAAGCAGGTGATTTGATTGGCTATACAAGAAATCAGTTTGATGGGAATTTATTAGTTGCAATGAAAGAATATCGCTTCTGGCATAAAGATCCTGATGTTTATCCAGCGATCTACATCAATAATTTAGTCTTTAGTACGGATACCAACTTAGCCTATATGCGTAATGGTGGCGGGTTACATGGGAATCTGATCAATCCCCCATTAGCAGTTACTAAATGGCAAAACAGAGTTGCGGAACAAACGAGCAAACATGGCATTGAAGCATTTACTAATGCCATTTTATCCATGATATGGGTAGAATCTGGTGGAAATGAAGCCATTCAGCCAGATATCATGAATGCGCAACTGGCACTATCATCTCCAGACCGAATCACTACGCCAGAGGAATCGATTGAAAAAGGCGTCGAATATTTTGCTTATCTGCTCAAAAAAGCACAAAGCAATAATCTGAATGGTCTGGCAGCGGTTCAAGCCTATAATTATGGCGAAGCGTATCTTGATGATCTGATCAAACGAAATGCGCCTTATTCCTTTGAAGATGCGCGCTTGTATGCGCAAATGAAAAGTAATAATCAAACCATTCCGTTCAATCATATCGTCGCGCAAGGATTGGGCTATAACTGGCGATACATCTTTGGCAATATGTTTTATACCGCCATGGTCACAAGAAATATCATGGCAGATACAGGCAGATTAGCTGAGCTTGCTAGAAGAGAACTTGGTAACCCGAATGGTGAGAAGTATTGGCGATGGGCTGGATTCAACAATCGAATGGAGTGGTCAGCTGTATTTGTTTCGTGGATAGCGAATGAAGCGGGATACTTGGAACAAGGACGAGTATTGAATACAGCAAATGTTCTTGATATGAAAGAATGGTTTGAGGCGAATGATAAGTTCAAAACATATGATGAAAATTATGTTCCTCAATCTGGTGATCTTGTATTTTTTGACTGGACTGGTGGAAGAACAGGAAAAGATCATGTAGGAATCGTTGAATATTCTGGCGGAAATATTATTCAGGTCATCGAAGGTAACTCTGACAATCTAGTAAGAAGAAGAACTTACGCCATTGGAAGTAATGTTATTTCAGGATATGGCCTGCCATAAGAAGATAACACTGAAAATAATTGACAGATGGTTTAGAGGATATCTTGAAAGGAGGAAGTATGTTAAAAAATTTTTTAGAAACAGAGTCAGGTAAAAAAATAATTATCGGACTTGGATTGTTTGTTGCTGTGGTTGCTGGACTCGTAGGGTATTCATTAATGAATACTGCACAAGAAAATACAGGTAAATCAACAGACTCAACGACAGAAGAACAAGCAACAACAGAGTCAAGAGATCGTTTTAACGCAACGATCTACAGTGGCACCTGGTATTCTAATCTACCAGATGATACAGAAATCGTATTAGCAACTGATGGAACCTATAAAGTCTCCAGTGATTGGTTTGAGTCAGGGACCTATTATTTAAATACAAGTGGTCAGGTAGTTTTAGAAAACGATAAGAAGCAAACCAAAGAATTTGCCTTACAAACTAAGATGGGAAACACGATCTTATATCGAGAAGATGATGGGGAAGATGTGTATCTTTATCCTACAGAAGAAGTAAAAGCCCAGTTAGAAGCAGAAATTTCTGAGCAGGTTGAAGCCGCACAACGAGCGGTTTCACAAATGTGGATGGATATCTTGATGCAAGGAACATGGGAAAATACGAACAATAGTCGTTCCTTTACATTAGAGTTTGGAGAAGACAAATTTACTCAGAAAAAAATTGAAGAAGGAAGATCAGATGAAGAAGTAACATTTGAGTATCGAATTGTTTCATTTGATACCGATCATGAAGGTGCCAACTTTGTCGTCAATCGAACAGACAGTGGGAATCTACAAAAAACAATCACTTTTAGAATCACTGAAGAAGCGAATCAATACAGGCTGCTTGGAAATGAAGGAAGCTTCCAATGGAACACTCTATTTGAAAAGCCGTATGAATCTGTACAAATGACACAAGATGGGACGAGTCGTTCAGACACCTCAAGAACACAAGAAACCACAGATGAAGAGGGCAATACAGTTATTATAACAGAAAGAGATGTGACCTAAATGAATAACGTAGATAAAGATCCAGAAATCGATAAGCTCGAAAATATTTTTAAAAGAATCTTTCAAAGAGGACCAATTTGGCTCTATAGATTCATAAAAAAAGTTGTTCAATTAGGAATGAAAGTATATCGAAAAGTTCAGGTATTTCGACAAAAACGTAAAGAAGCACGAGAAAATCCAAAAAGTAAAGATCTAAAAGAAAAAGGGATTCTAGCCAGAGCTTGGCATTTCTTGAGACAAAAATACAGAACGTATCAGCAAAATCGTGCAGATAGAAGAGAAAAGTTAATAGATAAAGAGTCAAAAGATAAGGGAACTTTATCTAAAGCCTGGAACTCTATTAAGCGGAAACTTGTTATCAGTAGAGACCATCTGACCAGAGAACAGGGGACTGCCTCATTGTCCCATGGACGAAGTTCAGCTGAAAAGCCCTTACTATCTAGAAGTAATTCAGCTGAAAAAGGCGGCACTCCAGATGGAAAGCCAAGACTATCCGCAATGACGAATAGAGCGAATAGACAAGCAAAACTACACAATGATGCATTAAGAACTCAGGGATTGACAAGAAATCCACTAGCAAAAGGTACACCATTACCAACGAGATAGTCTGTAGATCTAGAGAAAGAGGTCGGGAAAGAAGTGTTCAGTCTCGAGAAATAAGGCGCCATCCACGAAAATTGTTTTTCAAATTTTTGTGGATGGCGCCTTATTTCCGATGAGGTTACTTCTGTTCTCGCCGTTTATTCGGTTTTAGGTGGTACAAGAGGACTAATGTCCCAGACACTTTTATGTCTATAGTTGATTGAGAAGAATCGTTGCGAATAAACCAAGTGCATAACTACTGTTGAACAAAATCATATTTTTGATTGAATAGCTAAAACTGATAGGCTGCGGCAGACTCTCTTTGAATAGCTGAAGATTAAGATATATTTTTGGTAAAGTCAAGAAAGCCAGAAGGATCGGCCATTGAAAAATACCACTGATCAGACCTATTAAAAGAATCAGATAGCACGCATACATCAAAAGTTGAAAAAGCATGATACCGATGGGACGACCAATGTAGAAAACTAACGTGTACCGATGATTTTCAATATCTCGCTCCAAATCGCGTAAATTATTCGCTAACATAATATTGGCTATCGTAAAAACAAGTGGGAGTGCTGCCAGAAAGATGGCGGCTACAGCCCAGATATTGCCAGATAAATTGAAGGTGCCAGTTGCTAAAGACAGGGTTAAATCAAATAGATCGCTGCGATGAGTGTTGATATAGATGACCATCGTAAAGATCCCTAAACCCATGGTAAAACCGCTGAAAATCTCTCCTAATGGCATACGTGATAAAGGGATAGGACCAAAAGTATAAAAAATCCCAATAAAACAACAAATCATCCCCATCAGCAACAATAACCAACCAGTCCGCAATGTCAGTAATATACCGATGACTAAGACAAAAGCAATCATCCCTAAAATCATGTTTCGTACGAGTTTTGGTGAAATACCAGTCCGTCCAATGACGTTCTCTTCGTATTTATAAATTTCCGAATGTGCTTTTTCATAATCCATATAGTTATTGATTGCGGTAGTTGCTAAGTCAAAGACAAGCATACCAATAAAAAACAGTAAAGTGTTCAGCCACTGTATTTCGTGAAAAAAAGCGATAGAGAATAAAACCCCTATCGCAAAAGGAAATACACTAGCGACCTTCGTACGTAGTTCAACTACTTCTAAAAAGATTTTTAGTGTCATATCAGTTACTCCTTAGTTTAATTCAGAACGATCGCCCATAGTATATTTTGAATCTTCAGCGAGTTTGAAAGTATCTTTGATTGGATCTGTCACATAGACCTTATCATCTTTTGTCACAAAAATCGCCTCAGTTCCATCATTCAGTTTATCCTCGATGTACGCCAAGCCATCTTTGACACCCATGGCGAAGACCGCAGTAGATAGTCCGTCTCCATCAATGGATTGATCGGTGATGATCGTGACACCAGCGATGTCGTTGTCAAAAGGATAGCCGGTTTTAGGGTCGAACAAGTGATGATATTTCACGCCATCAACTTCCAAGTAGCGCTCATAGATTCCAGATGTGACCAATGTTTTATTTCGTTCTTTGATCGAGCCGAGGATCGTTCCACGGGCAAGATTCGGATCTTGGATACCGACTGTCCAATCTTGATCTTCTCCTCTAGGACTGTGTCCAAGAACATAGACATTCCCACCTAGATCGACGATCGCCGTCGTTACATCATGGTCTTTCAAGACTTTGACGACTTCATCAGTGATGAATCCTTTCGCAATGGCACCTAGGTCAAGGATCATGCCTTTTTCTTGCAAGTAAACAGTCTTTTCTTCATCATTGAATTGGACTTTATGATAATCCACTAACTTCAATGCTTCATCGATTTCTGCTTGTGATGGTTTACGTGCATCGTCAAAGCCGATACGCCATAATTGTGTGATTGGACCGATTGCCATATCAAAGCCTCCATGAGAGTCCTCGCTGTACTCATACGCACGTTTTAATAAACGGTACACATCGTCAGATACTTTGACTGGTTTGATTCCTGCTTGTTGATTGATTTCATCAACTTCGGAGCCGCTTTGATTGATCGTGATTTTATCGCCTAACTCTTTGACTCGGTCAAAAGCAGGTTTTAATACGTCTTCTTTCCCTTCATCGTAGATACGGATACGAACGTAAGTACCAAGCAAAAATTGTTCGTCTGTGTAAGGGTCAGAAAGCAGTGAAGTGTTGTTCTCTTGTTTTCCTTCAGTTGTTTGATCTGTGCTGCAACCCGCAATGGTCAGTAGGCACAAGAGCAAGACAAAAGGAAGTAATCGTTTCTTCAACATCTATTCCTCATTTCTTTTTATCTATTTCATGTTCCGCATAAAGAGAAATCTCTAAGCGAAATCAAAAGTAAGTTCATGCTTTGTATTCTAATATAATCTGGCAGGAATGAACATCTTTTTTTCGGGGGGATATGGCGTTTGCAGGGATAGCACAGAAAAAGAGATGTGACAGTTGCCACATCTCCAAAAGGATTATCGTAAAGGCAGATGAGCCTTCTGTTAGACAAAGTTTATTTTGTCACAATGTTATCGACTTCAATTGTTTGTGTATCGCCTTTTTCAGCAGCATTGACTAATTGTTGTGCATACATGATGAATGAATGTGCACTGTGAGTTGCGCCAGTTACTACTTCTACATCTGCTGGAGAACCATCTTCTTCGCCCATTGCTGAAACAAGTTCATCGTTTAATTCTGGGATGTAAGTTTGAGGGTCAGTACCAGATTTTTCTTTCATCTTTTCGTTGTACTCTGTATCATCTTGTTTTGATTTGCCATCTGCATCGATGTAATCAAAGTTTGATTCAGTGACTTTGCCATCTGCAACTGTCAATTCAAATTGCACACGATAGCCATTTGAATAGTTTTTCTCTTCTAACTTGTATGTGCCGTCTTTAAGTTCTGCACCATTATCGATTTCGATCGTTTCAGTGTTACCCGCTTGAGCCGCTTGGATCAATTGTTGTGCGTAGTTTTGGAAACTTTCTGATGAATGTGTCGCACCAGTCACAACTTCTACACCACTTGCGCTTTGTGCGCTTAGCAACTGTTCATTTAATTCAGGAATGAATGTTTCTGGATTTGTACCAGCTTTTGCTTTCATGTTTTCGTTGTATTCAGCATCATCCATTTTAGATTTGCCATCTTCGTTCACATTGTCATAATTAGACTCAGTGATCTTGCCGTCTTTTACGACCATTTCAAAAACTGAACGGTAACCATTAGAGTAGTTTTTTTCTTCTAACTTGTATGTACCGTCTTGTAATTCTCCACCAGCAACGATTTCTTTAGTTGATTCTGTTGTACTAGTTTCTGTTGTACTAGTTTCTGTTGTAGAAGATTGTGCAGTAGAAGTAGAAGAAGATGTACTACTTGAACTATCATTGTTATCTGATCCACAAGCTCCTAGCATCAATGTTGAGAATGCTAATACAGCAAACCCCGTAACAAACCGATTTTTCTTCATTTTTTAACCCCGCCATTTCATTTTTTGTCCACAAATTCCTTGTGATTCATTATACATTCTAATGGATATCATCAATAAGTCAACCGTTTTACAAAAATAACGACAGTGATTTAATTGAGCGTTTTCTTTCTGGAAATTTCGTGAAAAACAGGCGTTTTTATTGTAATAAAAAAAACATAAAAAGGTGTTAGACAAATATACAAAACATCTATATAATGTATAAAGATTGTGTAATCATTATCAAATTGAAAAAACGATCAACTATTAATAATTTATATAGATGAAAAATAAGGAGCGGATATTCAATGACAAAGCAAAATATTGTCGTTGTGGGTGCTGGTTATGCGGGTGTTTCAGCTACAAAACACTTAGCGAAGAAACTGAAAAAAGAAGACGTAACAATCACATTGATTGATCGTCATTCGTACCACACGATGATGACAGAACTTCACGAAGTTGCAGGCGGACGTGTGGAACCAGAGGCGATCCAGTACGATTTACAACGATTATTTGCAAGACAAAAAAATGTAGATCTAGTGACTGATACAGTAATTGGCATCGACAAAGAGAAAAAAATCGTCAAAACCAAATTAGGCGCTTATCCATTCGATCAATTGATTTTAGGTATGGGTGGTGAACCAAATGATTTTGGTACACCAGGTGTTAAAGAAAATGGCTTTACTCTTTGGTCATTTGAAGATTCCGTTAAGATCCGTAAGCACATTGAGAAAACGGTCGAAAAAGCAGCATTAGAACCAGACGAAAAATTGCGTAAGGCAATGTTAACGTTTGTTGTATGTGGTTCTGGGTTTACGGGAATCGAAATGATCGGTGAGTTAGTGGATTGGAAAGATCGTTTAGCCAAAGACTACAAACTAGATGCAAATGAGATTACACTAATGGTTGTTGAAGCAATGCCAACGATTTTGAATATGTTGGATCGTAATGATGCAGCCAAAGCAGAACGTTATTTAAATAAAAAGAATGTTGAGCTATTGTTGAATGCGCCAATCGTTGAAGTCGCTCCTGACCATATCAAATTAAAAGACGGTCGTGAAGTGCCTACGCATACCTTGATTTGGACAGCAGGTGTTAAAGGAACAACCGATGCGGCTGATTTCGGATTAGAGACTGCACGTGGCCAACGTTTAGTAGCAAACGAATATATGCAAGCAAAAGGCTATGAAGAACAAAATATCTACATCATTGGTGATTTAGTGTATTACGAAGAATTCCCTAATACACCAACACCACAAATCGTTCAAGCCGCAGAACAAACCGGTCATACAGCTGCAGCGAATATCGTGGCTTCGATCAAAGGTGGCGAGAAACATAAATTTAAAGGGAACTACCAAGGATTTATGGTTTCTGTCGGCGCCAAATGGGGTGTAGCGAACTTATTTGACAAGATCCATTTAAGTGGCTTTTTAGCAATTATCATGAAGCATATCGTCAACTTGAAATATTTCTTTGATATCCGTTCAGGTTATTATATGTTCCAATATATGATGCACGAATTCTTCCATATCAAAGATGATCGCAATGTGACTCGTGGACATTCTTCTCGTTACGGCAATGTTTTATGGAGCGTCCCATTACGAATCTTCTACGGTCTCGTTTGGTTAGTTGAAGCTTCTAAGAAAATGATTGGTAACGGTGAAGTATTAAAACCAAGTACTTGGTTTGGTGAAGGTTCATGGTTTACTGGTAACAGTGTGTTCCCTTGGACTTGGGAATACAATGTAGCAGATGTAGCAAGTGGTGCTTCAGCAGCAGGTGATGCAACAACAGCTGCGAGCGGTGCAGGTGCAACAACTGGAGAAGCAGCAACACAAGCGGCACATTTTGGCTTGAGCTACGCATATGGTGAAGAACCAATGGCAGTGATCGATAAATCACCAGACTGGTTCAACAGCATCATGCAAGTCATCATGCCAAATAACGATGTAGCGATGTTCTTCCAAAAATTCATGGTCTTCTTTGAAATCGCGTTAGCGTTAGCATTGATTGCCGGTTTATTCACTTGGTTATGTAGTGCAACAACGATTGTTTTAGTTATCACATTCTGTATTTCTGGTATGTTCTACTGGGTAAACATCTGGTTCATCTTTGTGGCGTTTGCCTTGATGAATGGTTCAGGTCGTGCGATCGGTTTGGATCGTTGGGTGATTCCTTGGTTACAGAAAACACTCGGTAATTGGTGGTACGGGAAACCAAAGGCACGTTACGGCGAATAGAGAAAGTTAACAATTCAAATAATCCAAATGATTTTAGCAACTAAAATCATGATATGAGAAGAAATAAGGAGGAGCTTGGGGTGTGCAAACATTCCAAGCTCATCTTTTTCTTAAATAGGTTCGTATAAAGATGATGAATCGCTCAAATCCTTGAATTAGCTGTGTTGTGCCTCTCATTCACAACCTTCGTTATTCATGGTAAAATTGGAGCAATCAAACGAGGAGAAAAAGGGAGTGAGTACTTGAAAGAATTTATTCAAAAAAGTTTATTAAAACCTTGGGATATCATCATTATTCTTTTGTTAGTCATGCTCTCATTCTTGCCGGTTGTCATCTTTAGTTATCAACAAGTGGATGCAACACCAAATAAAGAAGCAGTGCTACGAGTCGATGGAACAGAAATCAAAACGTTTCCGTTGGTAACTGAAACCAAAGCTTATACCTATTTATACGAAGATGATCATGGCGACAAAAACGTGATCGAGATCGATGGGGAACGAATTCGGATCAAAGAAGCAGACTGCGACGACCAGATTTGCGTTCGCCGAGGATGGGCAACGAATAATGGTGAAACAATCGTTTGTTTGCCTCACAAATTAGTGATCGAAGTGCGATCAACAGACGGGAGTGGGGAAGACAGTCTGATTTATTAGACGGTTCACGTCATGAGTAAATTACAAAAAATGATCTATATATCTTTATTAGTTGCCCAAGGTGTGATCATCGGTTTATTGGAAAATATGATTCCTTATCCTTTCGCTTTTGCGCCAGGTGCAAAACTAGGATTGGCTAATTTGATTACGATTGTGGCAATTTTTACAATGAAAAAACGAGATAGCTTCTTATTACTTTGGTTGCGTTTATTTTTGACCACGTTATTAGGCGGCACGATTTCGACGTTTCTTTATAGTATGAGTGGTGCGTTGTTGAGTTATGTAGGGATGTTGATAGTCAAACAACTGGGTCCTAAAAGGGTTAGCATTATTGGCATCAGCGCGACAGGTGGATTTATGCATAATGTCGGTCAGTTATTGACCGCGTCATTTATCGCTCAATCATGGACAGTCATGCTCTACTTACCGATTTTGTCATTCCTAGGTATTCTATCAGGATTGGCCATAGGGATAGCTGCTAATTATCTGCTGAAACATGTGAGAACACTTCAGCGTTTCCAAGCAGACTATGATCGACAGACCAATAGTCAATGGCAATCGGTATTTCTGAAAAAATAAGCGTTATACAAGGAGTTTTTTTATGAAGTTACATCAAATGTGGGTGGACTATCCAACGATCCAAGTGGAATTGAACCAAACACTAAAAAAAATGGAAAGTGTTGTTCGGCTGAAAAACAAACCAGTAGAAGAAGCGATAAAAGAAACGATTCATGCAGGTGGGAAGTTACTGCGTCCGGCGTATCAACTATTATTTGCTCAATTTGGCCCGGAGCAAGATCGCGATAAAGCCATTTCGTTGGCAGCATCTATTGAGATGCTACACATTGCGACATTGATCCATGATGATATCGTTGATGAAGCTGACTTACGCAGAGGACAGCCAAACTTACGTAGCCGTTTTGGCAATAGTGTCGCTGTTTATGCCGGAGATTATTTATTTGTTTGTTGTTTTAAACTCTTGTCCGAATATACTTCTTCCTTAAAGAGTATGCAATTAAATGCAAGAAGTATGGAAAAAGTATTGAATGGCGAGCTCGGGCAAATGGATGATAAATACAATACCCAGTTGACGGTTGAAGAATACTTACAGAATATTTCTGGTAAAACCGCTGAACTTTTTCAACTGAGTTGTTTTGTAGGTGCATACGAAAGTGGCACAAGCGAACGTTTTGCAAAAAAAGCTGGGGATATCGGGTTAGCGATCGGTATGGCGTTTCAAATCATTGATGACATTTTAGATTATACAAAACAGAGCGATGACATCGGCAAGCCTGTATTGGAAGACATTCGTCAAGGGGTGTATTCTTTACCTTTGATCTATGCGTTACAAACAGACAAAAAAGCAGAATTACTTGAATATTTGTCCAAAGAAAAACAAATGACACAAGCAGAAGCTGAGAAGGTTCAACAATTAGTTATTGAGGCACAAGGGGTCGAAAGCGCCCAGAAGTTGGCAGAATCCTATACGAAACAAGCATTAAAAGAAATCAAAAAATTGCCAAATACCTCGGTACAAACAAAAGAAACATTAGAGACTTTGACGTCATTGATCCTAAGACGGGCAGACTAAGTTATATAAAAATGTGGTTGTGACAGAAGTGTTCAGCTCCGAGAAATAAGCGTGAAACCCCAAAAATTTGAAGAACAATTTTCTGGGTTTCACGCTTATTTCTGAAGGGGTTGCTTCTGGAACACCGTTTATTCGGTTCTAGGAGATGCAAGGTCACTAATGTCCCAGGCTCATTTTTTTCTTTGCACAGAAAAAGTGGTTTTGCACCTTCTGAAAGAAAGAGGTATGCTAAATAATAGGTATCGCATGGTGACTGATTTCCATTTAGTAGTTCCATACGTATCAGTAGTTTGTTGCTCTTAAAAACATGAACCATCAATAGAATGGACATGGGTCGTTTATCGAACAGGGGCTTACATCGTTTTATTTATGGACGTAAGTACATAAAGTGACGGAGGAAGAATAAAGGAGGGAAATCAAAGCACATAAGAAATAATACATAATATTGAGTGAACCATGGACAAAACAAGTAGTTAAAACATTCATTTTTTTGTTTATTCTGACAATCAGTATCGTTAACATTTTGGGGGAAATGTCGCTGAATGACAAGAATAAATGAGTCAATAAAAACCAGTGAAAGCCTTATGCAGTCCTGACTGATAAGGAAATCACTGGATTTTTTATTTTTTATCTTCCAAGGCTCGGGCTAGTTTGTGGTCGATTGTTTCGCGAGTGGCTATCTTGTTTTAGATGATTGTTTTCTGTTTGGCGATGTGCATGATTGATCCTATCTTTCAATGTAAATTTCTGAGTCTCAGGTGAAATCTTTTTTTGTAATGATTGGGTCTGCACCTTATGATTAGCCTTCCCAACTTCTTTGTCTGTGTGATCGCGTTTTTGGGAAGGCTCCTCTTTATCCATTCCATTTATCAATGTTTTTGCATCAAACTTTATTTTTGGCTGTCGATTTGCATAAGGTTCTTTAGAGATATCTTTATGTGTTTCATTGAACTTACGATTCGCTTCCGTAACAGCATTTACCACTTCTTTTTTTGTTCGGTCACGTATTTCAGGGAGTGGCGCATCTTTTTCATTCCTTTTAGTATCACTAGGAATTGTTTCGTAGATCGGTTCAGCAGAGTCTGTGTATCGTTCGACAAGTTTATCTACTTGTTTTGGCGACAACTTGTCGATTTTATCAAGTAATTCTTGCGCTCTTTTTTCATTATTTTTGATGCCAGCTGTTAGTTCCCTATATTTTTTTGAAGATGTGGAATGATCACTAAGCTGTTCTCTTTTTTCCTTTAGCTCTTGGATTCTAGCTACTGTATTCATCAGGCTTTTTGTCAGTTGTTTGATTTCTGTAGCAGGACTTTTTGGTAGATGCTTACTTAATTTCCTAGAACGCTGTTTCATCTTTTCTACTGACATAATATTTTCTTTACGATTATCCATAATTAGTTCCTCATCTCTCATCTTTGTTACATAAACAAAAATAGCATTTTAATCTTCGTGTTTGATATCGATAATTTCTAAGTAAGGAAAATTAGTGTAAGCATTTGTTGCTCTTGAAATACGAGCGAGAAAGCAACGAGGAGGAAAGCTTGTTTGATAGCAGAAAAAGGATATTGATCATTTTTTGATCAATATCCTAGATTATTTTGTTTAGTGTGAAGTTGTTTTACTTTGAAAGAGCAGGATTAGTTTTTGGTCGATTGTTCAGTGTTGGATTTGCTTTTTCTTGGGCGTTCACTTTGACCTGTTCCTGTGCGTTAGCTAACTTCTCGGTCAATGACGGTTTCAGAATTCCTTTAACAGGCTCTCCGTTTATAATTTTAATTTGATCAATCAATAATTTTTTTTGGTTCATTAATTTTTCGTTATTTTTCCCACCAAATAAATTCATGATTCTGCCAACTAACCTCTTCTTTCTTTTTTGGAAAGTAGCTAGTTTTTTTTCCGTTTGATGCAACTTTTTCTCAGCTTTATCTAGCGTAAGTTTTTGACTCCTAGTATCCTTAATTGGTTTTTTTTTGATTTCGATTGTTTTCTCTCTTTTATCATATGACTTTGAAGATATATTTTTATGAGATTCGTTGAATCTAACATTAGCAGATTTAACAGCCGACTGAATTTCTTCTTTTGATCGAGCCCTTTTTAATGTGATTGGGACATCGATCTCTTCCTTCCTTTTTTTCCTAACTTCAGGAATGGTTTCATAGATTGGTTCATTCATGATTTTTTCATTGCTCTTCGTGACGCTTTTGTCTTGAGTGAAATGGTTATCTATGTATTTTTCCAATCTATCCGCATGTGCGGGTGAAATATTTTCGATTCTTCTATATAAAACATGAATTCTTTTCCTATGATTTTTGATAGCATCTGTCAGTTCCTGATATTTTTTTGAAGATTTTGAAGAATCTCCAAGCTCCTTTCGTTGTGCCTTGAATTTTTCGATCATATTCTCAGAGTCGATAATTTGATTCGAGAGGTGAGTGATCGTTGTTTTCCCCTCATTGTTTAATTTGGGTTTATATTGCTTGTTCTTAGCCATATCTATCTCCTTCTCTTATTGTTATATATAAATAAACATAACATCTTTTTATTGCTAATTAGTGTCAATAATTTCTATTAAGGAAAATTTTTGATATAAATGATGAGATAATAAAACGTTGTAAAATTGAAATTGAAGCAGGTGGACTGATCGAATGGCAGAGCTTTTTCATTATAATTTTATGTCTCTTTTTGTAATGAAATAAAGTATATAAAATAACTAAATATATGGATTTGTTGAACCACTTTAGCTAGAAAATCTTTATCTGTGTGGGCGATGATCATGATCTGCTAAAACTCGGTGATTGTGTTCGATCTCCACGCAGTTTTTGATTTTTCATTTATGGTTCTTTTTTATTATGAGCGTCAGTTACTTGTTTTTTAAATATTGGTTTTAGGATACCTTTTTACGGTTGTTCGAATTTGTTTATCAAATCAGTTTTTTTCCTTTAAACTTTGGATTTTTTTCTCTGAAAGCATTCGCAATCAGACCGAAAATATTTTTTGCGTTTGTGGTACTTTTGCAATTTGGCCTCAATTTTCTGCACATTTTTTTAGTTTCTTGAATAAACTTCTTATGTTCGGCTGTTCTCTCTTTCTATGAGAGGGTTTTACCTGTGTCTATTCTTAGCTTTTTGTTCATTTTAGGTTCAGGAGATAAGTTGCGGTAAGATTGATTGAACTTTTCATTGGCCTTTGCTACTTTGATTGCAGAGCTTTCTTTAGGTGTTAATGGACACGCGATTTTGCCATAAGGGGAAACAGCCAATTTTTTTTCTAACTTCGTTGCAGTTTTTGAATCAATCGTCTCCAGTTGACGGTAAAGATTATCTGCTTGTTTTCGATGAAGTTGGATGCCTTCAATATATATAACGATTTCTTCTTTTACGTTAGGGTGGCTAACGAGACCATCTCTTTCTTTTGCAAGCGCCTGTATTGTTTTCTCTGTATTTATGATCTTTTCTGTTAGGTTATCGATTTTTTCTGTTCGTTTTTCCTGTTGCTGTGCGAGTGATTGCCGAGGCCTAGAAAGCTTTTGTGCGACGGACTGACGAGGTTCAGATGTTACTTGAGAAACGGATTGTCGTCTCGGCGACTGATCGACAGATTCTCGGCGAACACTTTTCGTTTGCCGGCGTTCTTGTTCTTTTAGGACAAGCTTCATTGCGCGATGACTGTAGATGTTATTTTGATTATTATTTAGTTCTTTATTTGCGTTATTGAGTTTGGTTTTTGCCTTGTTATATTCATCCGGATTGGCTGTTCTGCTCGAAAGTTTTTTACTTCACTTTTAATTTCCCTGATTTGTTCATTTAACTCTCTGTCTTTTTCGTTTAAATGCTGAATTTTCTGGTTAATTTGTTTAGCAGACAACTGGATATTTTCAGCGGTGATCGATGCTGTTTGTTGTGAGAATTTTTTTACAACATCTAATTGTCTACTGATTCTCTGAAAAACGTTGTCAGAAAGATTCGGTGCTTTTAAATTTATAGTTAACGATTGTTCTTTGATCAATATGTGTAATCTCAAGCGAGATAAGCTTTCTTGACCGATTGCTTGTGGATTTAGAACACCATCTCTGATGGCTGTATTTAAAAATCTTGTCACCTCTATATTTTTTTTAGGTTTCTCCATTGTTTCTCCTTAATTATCTTTATTAATATATAAAAAAAATATCATTTTTCAACTCGTGGTATGTACCGATTATTTCTATAATGTGTAAATTTTTAGTATTGATCTTTTCTAAAAGGTGTTATTTTGGATTGATTTGCAGAGCAGAGGTGACTTTCGTTCATGTTATGGATTAAATCACTCAAATGGATTGTTTTGTTTATTTAAAACAATCTTTTCTTGTTTTTGGAAAAAATTGTTCCCAGCAAGAAAAAATCCATGCTATATTCTGAATTAAAGAACGCTATGAATAAAGGAGAGTAGCTGTGAGAAAACAATATACATCAGAATTAACGCAATTAACGGTGATTGAGATCGTAACAAAACTAAGTGAGAAGAATAGAAATTTTTCATTTCGTGATATTGAAGAAGAGTATCAGCAACCTTTGTCTGCGGCAGATAAATTTTTGATCCGCTGTTTGATTATAAAAAAATTCAACTTGAAGATTGAATATTTTTCTTCTTCTAAAGCGAATCAATTACAATTTTGCAAAATTTGAGAATAGTCCATTGAGGTTGGGATGAGCCAGTAAGAGATCGCTGAATCTAATGTGAAAATAAAAAATGTTGTAATTCAATACAAAAGAATTCATTCATTTTTTTATGTGTTATGATACAAACAGAACGACAGCAAAACAAAAAAGGGGGCGTTAAATGGAAGAGGGTTTCGTATAGGAAGAAGTGGAGAAAGCGATCGTTGGTCTTCAATAGATAAGCTTATGAATGACTTAGAAGTAGTAAATAGAGGAAACAACACACATAGAACATCACTTGATTGCCGAAAACTATTTCGGGGAAAAATAGTTGCTCGGTCTCACTTGCTTGACGACGTGCATCACAGATTGCGACAGCGCATCTAGATAAAAGCGTAGGCAAATGTTATCAGGTGTCCATTAGTATTGACAGGCAGTAGTTTGATTGTTCTACTGCTACTGACAATAGCACATAGTACTATCCTATTTAAAAAGGATATTGAACATAGAGTTAAAACATAGAACAAACATAGAAATTAGATGTAGACACAAAAGTAAAATAAAACACACAATGTAGTACCTCAAACATAGAATCAAGCATATAGTAGAAAAATATAGTACATCGTAAAGAAGTTTGCATGTTTTCTCGTGACATCAAGCTTATGAAAAATAAAGCGAGCATGACAAACCCACCATTGATAAAAAAGAGGCTAGGAAACGAACTAGCCTCTTTTTGCTGATGGTAGCCCATCGATTTCTGTTAAGCTGACTTCACCAGAGAGTAGTTGGAAGCGCTGGTTTGGCGTATCTACGATCAGTTCTCCTTTTGGACCGATTGCCTGGGCAATTCCTTGATAAGATTTTCCTTTTCGGGTAAAGCTGACAGACTTACCTAGGACAAATGACCGTTCTGTGTAAAGATCAAAATAGGTGTGCGAATGGTCGGCTAAATACCTAAAGAAATGTTTCCAAATCGCGCAGATCAATTGATTTCTAGTCATCGATGCTTCACCATCAGGAAACAAGGAGGTCGCTTTTTGCTGGATCTCATCAGGAAATTGCGTGTGAGGGATCGAAAAATTCAAGCCCACACCAATAATCACCGAACGAATTTCACCACTTTCCATATCGCTTACCGCTTCAGATAAAATTCCACAAACCTTTTTCCCTTCAAGGTAGATATCGTTGACCCATTTGATCATGGCATGTTTTCCTGTCGTTTCTTGAATCGCTTTGACACATGCACTGGCAGCAATCAACGTATATTGTGGCAATTCCTCAAAATGCTTTTGTGGATGCAATAATAAGCTCATGTAGATTCCTTGACTTGGTTGAGCGAAAAAGGAACGTCCAAAACGTCCATGGGCTTGTTCTTGTGTATCCGCGATAAATAAACTAGGTTTCGTAGTATCCATATTAGATGCCGATTTAGCATCTTTCATCGTCGATTCCGATTGTGATAAAACGTTCACTTGAACGTCAAAAGAAGATAATGCTTGGGAAATCTCTACAGGATCCAATACATCAGAGGGGAGATAACGATACCCTTTCGCTTGATGTTCAAAGCGAAAACCTTCTTTTTCTAATTCTTTGATGGCTTTCCAAATACTCGTTCGGGAGACATTCAGTTGTTGGGCGATTTTTTCACCGGATAGAAATGTCGGAGTATTTTTTAAAAGGTGTAGTACCTTGGCTTTTGTCGTCATCGATCAAGCTCCTTTCTACTATTTATATATTAGCAGATTTACGATCGAATGAGGACAGCGCGTCATACTTTTTGTTTGAGTCGCTATAAAGACGAAAAGATTTTGTAAGGAAGAGTCACTCAATTAGGAATGGACGAAATTGGAACAAAAAAGAAAGATTAAGAAACAATTACGAAAATTTACAGGAAACGCCAGGAAGTGTTGACTTTTACGTTTAAACAGTGTATTATATGAAGTTGCAAAAACTATCTGATGAAGCGAAGGCAGAAACGAAATATTGTCCGTTTCGGCTTTAATATAAGGAAACAAAAGTAGAAGCTCACGTAGGCAAGTACTCAAGAGAACGTTCTATTTTTGGTTTTTTTTTGCCTAAAAGCCGCAAAAAATGTCTGTTGTTACCTAAATATAATATTTTTAATATTATTGTAACGATTGATCGGGTAGTCTTTTTGAATGACATTTTAGAGGGGTGAAGAGCTTGGCTGGACACGTAGTAAAATACGGAAAACATCGCGAACGTAGAAGTTTCGCACGAATCAGTGAAGTGTTGGAATTACCAAATTTGATCGAAATTCAAACAGACTCGTACCAATGGTTCTTGGATGAAGGACTAAGAGAAATGTTTGAAGATATTTTGCCAATCGATGACTTCAATGGCAATCTTTCTTTGGAATTTGTAGATTATGAATTGAAAGAACCAAAGTACACAGTAGCAGAAGCACGCGCACATGACGCAAATTACTCTGCACCATTACATGTGACTTTACGTTTAACAAACCGTGAAACAGGCGAAATCAAAGCTCAAGAAGTATTCTTCGGTGATTTCCCATTGATGACAGAGCAAGGTACATTCATCATCAACGGTGCGGAACGTGTTATCGTTTCCCAATTAGTCCGTTCACCAGGTGTTTACTTCCATGGGAAAGTAGACAAAAACGGTAAAGAAGGATTCGGTTCCACTGTGATCCCTAACCGTGGTGCATGGTTAGAAATGGAAACTGATGCAAAAGACATCTCTTATGTACGTATCGACCGCACACGTAAGATTCCATTGACTGTGTTAGTTCGTGCATTAGGTTTCGGTTCAGATGACACGATTTTTGAAATCTTTGGGGATAGTGAAACATTACGTAACACGATTGAAAAAGATTTACACAAAAATGCAAGTGATTCTAGAACAGAAGAAGGATTAAAAGATATCTACGAGCGTCTTCGCCCAGGCGAACCAAAAACAGCAGATAGTTCACGTAACTTGCTGAATGCCCGCTTCTTTGATCCAAAACGTTACGACTTAGCAAATGTTGGTCGTTACAAAGTAAACAAAAAATTAGACTTGAAAACACGTCTATTGAACTTAACGTTAGCTGAAACGTTGGTTGATCCTGAAACAGGCGAGATCATTGTTGAAAAAGGAACAGCTTTGACCCATCAAGTGATGGAAACATTAGCACCGTTCATCGACAATGGTTTGAACTCAGTGACTTACTACCCAACAGAAGATGGCGTAGTCACTGATCCAATGACTGTCCAAGTGATCAAAGTCTTTTCACCAAAAGACCCAGAACGTGAAGTCAACGTGATCGGTAACGGCTACCCAGACACAACAGTGAAAACTGTTCGTCCAGCGGATATCGTTGCTTCAATGAGCTACTTCTTGAACTTGATGGAAGGCATCGGCAACGTGGACGATATCGACCACTTAGGAAATCGTCGTATCCGTTCTGTCGGAGAACTTTTACAAAATCAATTCCGTATCGGATTAGCACGTATGGAACGTGTTGTACGTGAAAGAATGTCGATCCAAGATACAGAAACATTGACACCACAACAATTGATCAACATCCGTCCAGTTGTCGCAAGTATCAAAGAATTCTTTGGTTCTTCACAATTGTCTCAGTTCATGGACCAAACAAATCCATTGGGCGAATTGACACACAAACGTCGTCTTTCTGCCTTAGGACCTGGTGGTTTGACTCGTGACCGTGCCGGCTATGAAGTACGTGACGTTCACTACTCCCACTATGGCCGTATGTGTCCGATCGAAACGCCTGAGGGACCAAATATCGGGTTGATCAATAGTTTATCTAGTTACGCGAAAGTAAACAAATTTGGTTTTATCGAAACGCCGTATCGTCGTGTTGATCGTGAAACTGGCCGTGTGACAGAACAAATCGATTACTTGACAGCAGACATCGAGGACCATTATATCGTTGCCCAAGCAAACAGTAAGTTGAATGATGACGGTACATTTGCTGAAGAAATCGTCATGGCTCGTGCCCAAAGTGAAAACTTAGAAGTATCGATCGATAAAGTCGATTATATGGACGTTTCACCGAAACAAGTAGTTGCGGTAGCGACAGCATGTATTCCTTTCTTGGAAAACGATGACTCCAACCGTGCCTTGATGGGTGCCAACATGCAGCGTCAAGCAGTGCCATTGATCAATCCACAAGCACCTTGGGTTGGTACTGGTATGGAATATAAATCAGCTCATGACTCAGGAGCTGCGTTACTATGTAAACACGATGGTGTAGTTGAATTTGTTGATGCTTCTGAGATCCGCGTACGTCGTGACAATGGCGCATTAGACAAATATTCAGTAACAAAATTCCGTCGTTCAAACTCTGGAACAAGTTACAACCAACGCCCAATCGTTCATTTAGGTGAGAAAGTCGAAAAAGGGGATACCTTGGCAGACGGCCCATCAATGGAACAAGGTGAAATGGCTCTAGGACAAAACGTCTTAGTCGGTTTCATGACTTGGGAAGGATACAACTACGAAGATGCGATCATCATGAGTCGTCGTCTTGTCAAAGACGATGTGTACACATCGATCCATATTGAAGAATATGAATCAGAAGCTCGTGATACAAAATTAGGACCTGAAGAAATCACTCGTGAAATCCCGAACGTCGGTGAAGACGCATTGAAAGACTTAGACGAAATGGGGATCATTCGTATTGGGGCGGAAGTCCAAGACGGTGACCTATTAGTCGGTAAAGTAACACCAAAAGGGGTAACTGAACTTTCAGCAGAAGAACGTTTATTGCATGCGATCTTCGGTGAAAAAGCACGTGAAGTACGTGATACTTCTCTACGTGTACCGCATGGTGGAGGCGGGATCGTTCACGATGTGAAGATCTTTACTCGTGAAGCTGGCGATGAATTATCACCAGGTGTCAACATGTTAGTTCGTGTGTATATCGTTCAAAAACGTAAAATCCATGAAGGGGATAAAATGGCCGGACGTCACGGTAATAAAGGGGTTGTTTCCCGTATTATGCCGGAAGAAGATATGCCATTCTTACCTGATGGAACACCGATCGACATCATGTTGAACCCACTAGGGGTACCATCACGTATGAACATCGGACAAGTATTGGAATTGCATTTAGGGATGGCTGCGCGTCAATTAGGCATCCACGTAGCAACACCAGTATTTGATGGTGCAAGTGATGAAGACGTATGGGAAACAGTTCGTGAAGCTGGTATGGCTAGCGATGCGAAAACTGTTCTTTATGACGGACGTACAGGTGAACCATTTGACGGACGTGTGTCTGTCGGTGTGATGTACATGATCAAACTTGCTCACATGGTTGACGATAAGTTACATGCACGTTCAATTGGACCTTACTCACTAGTTACGCAACAACCATTAGGTGGTAAAGCGCAATTTGGTGGACAACGTTTTGGGGAAATGGAAGTTTGGGCACTGGAAGCATACGGTGCGGCTTATACCTTACAAGAAATCTTGACATACAAATCAGATGACGTAGTCGGACGTGTGAAAACATACGAAGCAATCGTCAAAGGTGAACCAATTCCAAAACCAGGTGTACCTGAATCCTTCCGCGTATTAGTCAAAGAATTACAATCACTAGGATTAGACATGCGTGTCCTAGATATCCAAGACAGCGAGATCGAACTTCGCGACATGGATGACGAAGACGATGATTTGATCACAGTGGATGCTTTGACAAAATTCGCTGAACAACAAACAGCAAAAGAACTAGAAAAACAAGCTGCTGAACAAGTCGAAGATGAAAGACAAGATATCATCCAAAACTTTGAAACCGCAGAAGATAATTTAGACTAATCCGGTCTGAGATACTGTGAGGCGGTCGAAGATCAGCCGCCTTACGGTTTTGCCATTAAACGAAATGGAGGGAACCCCTTTTGATCGATGTAAATAAATTCGAAAGTATGCAAATAGGTTTGGCTTCTCCCGAAAAAATCAGAAGCTGGTCTTACGGTGAAGTAAAAAAACCTGAGACGATTAACTATCGTACCTTAAAACCTGAGCGCGAAGGGTTGTTCTGTGAGCGGATTTTTGGTCCTACAAAAGACTGGGAATGTGCCTGCGGAAAATACAAACGTATCCGTTATAAAGGAATCGTTTGTGATCGCTGTGGTGTGGAAGTGACTCGTTCAAAAGTTCGTCGTGAACGTATGGGTCATATCGAATTAGCAGCACCTGTTTCACATATCTGGTATTTCAAAGGTATTCCTTCTCGTATGGGTCTTGTATTAGACATGAGCCCACGCGCATTAGAAGAAATCATTTACTTTGCCTCATATGTTGTTATTGAACCAGGAAACACAAGCTTAGAGAAAAAACAATTGTTGACTGAACGCGAATACCGCGAAAAACGTGAACAATATGGCCAAGAATTCCAAGCAGCAATGGGCGCGGAAGCAATCAAACAATTACTTGATAACGTTGATTTGGATGGCGAAGCAGCTGAATTGAAAGAAGAGTTGAAATCTGCACAAGGACAAAAACGTACACGCGCGATCCGTCGTTTGGACATTTTAGAAGCATTCCGTGCTTCTGGCAATGAACCAAGCTGGATGGTCATGGACGTTATCCCTGTCATCCCACCAGATCTACGACCAATGGTCCAATTAGAAGGTGGACGTTTTGCAACAAGTGACTTGAACGATCTATATCGTCGTGTGATCAACCGTAACAATCGTTTGAAACGTTTGTTAGACTTGAATGCACCAGGAATCATCGTTCAAAATGAAAAACGGATGTTACAAGAAGCGGTAGATGCGTTGATCGATAACGGTCGTCGTGGCCGTCCTGTCACAGGACCAGGTAACCGCCCATTGAAATCTCTTTCTCATATGTTGAAAGGGAAACAAGGTCGTTTCCGTCAAAACTTACTTGGTAAACGTGTCGACTACTCTGGTCGTTCAGTTATCGTCGTAGGTCCTTTCTTGAAAATGTACCAATGTGGATTACCAAAAGAAATGGCGATCGAATTGTTCAAACCATTCGTGATGCGCGAATTAGTTCAACGTGAACTTGCTTCAAACATCAAAAATGCGAAACGCAAAATCGAACGTCAAGAAGATGAAGTTTGGGATGTCTTAGAAGACGTCATCAAAGAACATCCAGTTCTATTGAACCGGGCACCTACGCTTCACAGATTAGGTATCCAAGCATTTGAACCAGTTCTTGTCCAAGGTCGTGCGATCCGTTTGCATCCATTGGTATGTGAAGCTTATAATGCCGATTTCGATGGAGACCAAATGGCCGTTCACGTACCGTTGAACGAAGAAGCACAAGCAGAAGCACGTATGCTGATGTTAGCTGCTCAAAACATCTTGAATCCAAAAGATGGTAAACCAGTTGTTACACCTTCTCAGGATATGGTTTTAGGAAACTACTACCTAACAATGGAAGAAGAAGGTCGTGAAGGCGAAGGAATGGTCTTTAGAGACCAAAACGAAGCAGTCATCGCATGGCGTAATGGCTACGTTCATTTACATTCACGTATTGGTGTGAACCCAACGACATTAGGGGACAAACCATTTACAGAATGGCAAAAAGAACGCACGATGATCACGACTGTTGGTAAGATCATCTTTAACGAAATCATGCCACCAGAATTCCCTTACTTGAATGAGCCAACTGACTTCAACTTGACTGTCCAAACACCGGACAAATACTTTGTTGAAGCTGGAACAGATATTCCTGCTCACATCAAAGAACAAGAACTAGTTTTACCATTCAAGAAGAAAAACTTAGGAAACATCATCGCCGAAGTCTTCAAACGTTTCAAAGTAACTGAAACATCTAAGATGCTTGACCGTATGAAAGACTTAGGATACAAACATTCAACACATGCAGGTATCACTGTAGGGATCGCCGACATCAGTGTCTTGAATGAAAAACAAGTGATCATTGACGAAGCACATAAACAAGTAGAGTCGATCACGAAGCAATTCCGTCGTGGATTGATCACTGATGACGAGCGTTATGAACGAGTAATCGCTGTTTGGAACGCTGCGAAAGACAGCATCCAACAAAAACTGATGGAAGGTTTGGAAGCGAAAAACCCAATCTTCATGATGTCAGATTCTGGTGCCCGTGGTAACATCTCCAACTTTACTCAGCTTGCTGGTATGCGTGGATTGATGGCCGCACCGAATGGACGTATCATGGAATTGCCGATCATTTCGAACTTCCGCGAAGGACTTTCTGTCTTGGAAATGTTTATCTCAACTCACGGGGCTCGTAAAGGAATGACCGATACAGCCTTGAAGACAGCCGATTCTGGTTACTTGACACGTCGTTTAGTTGACGTTGCCCAAGATGTCATCATTCGTGAAGAAGATTGTGGCACTGACCGCGGTCTTGAGATCCAAGCAATCCGTGAAGGAAATGAAATCATCGAATCTCTTGAAGATCGTTTGATTGGACGTTACACACGTAAAGAAGTTCGTCATCCTGAAACCAACGAAATGATCATTGCCGGAAATCAATTGATCTCTGAAGATGTCGCAAAACAAATCGTTGATGCAGGTGTTGAAACTGTAACGATCCGTTCTGTCTTCACATGTAACACAAAACATGGTGTCTGCAAACATTGTTACGGACGTAACTTGGCAACTGGTTCTGACGTTGAAGTCGGAGAAGCAGTTGGTACGATCGCCGCTCAATCAATCGGTGAACCAGGTACTCAGTTAACAATGCGTACGTTCCATACGGGTGGGGTTGCCGGAGATGATATCACTCAAGGTCTTCCTCGTGTCCAAGAAATCTTTGAAGCACGTAATCCGAAAGGGCAAGCAGTGATTACTGAAGTAACAGGGGATGTCATCGATATCTCTGAAGATCCTGCTACACGTACCAAAGAAGTAACAATCAAAGGGAAAACAGATACACGTACGTATACAGTGCCTTATACTGCACGTATGAAAGTCGCTGAAGGCGATATGATCCATCGTGGTGCACCATTGACAGAAGGATCAATCGATCCGAAACAATTGTTGCAAGTACGTGACGTTCTATCTGTTGAAAACTATCTATTACGTGAAGTACAACGCGTTTACCGTATGCAAGGGGTAGAAATCGGCGACAAACATATCGAAGTAATGGTTCGCCAAATGCTTCGTAAAGTGCGCGTCATGGACCCAGGCGATACAGAAATCTTGCCAGGTACACTGTTAGATATCGCAGACTTCAAAGACCAAAACTACAATACGTTAGTTGCTGGTGGCGTTCCTGCGACATCTCGTCCAGTCTTGCTAGGTATCACAAAAGCATCATTAGAAACAAACAGCTTCTTATCAGCTGCATCCTTCCAAGAAACAACTCGTGTCTTGACTGATGCTGCGATCCGAGGCAAAAAAGATCCACTTCTTGGTTTGAAAGAAAATGTTATCATCGGTAAGATCATTCCAGCTGGTACTGGTATGCCACGTTACCGCAACATGGAACCAAAAGAAGTTGGCGTTGCAAGTGAAAACGTGTATAGTATTTCTGACATCGAAGCACAAATGGCTGCCGAAGATGCAATGAATGAACAAACACGATAAACCATGAGTTCACATAAAGAAGGTCAAGTTCCTGTTTGAGGGACTTGACCTTTTTTTTGTGGATAAACTAGAATCAAGGAAGTAAAAGGTAACTGTGGATAAAAGAAATGGTAATAGATATCCACAGGGGATAATTATTATGTGTACCAAAATTTATCCACAAGTTTTCAAATATTAAAAGAAAAACAATAAAAATAGGCTAAAAATACCGGTAGGGGGTAAAATAAGCATATTACTATTTATTTCAATGAAAACGAGTATGATAAAACCAAAGGAGCTGATAAGAAATGGCAGTGAAAAAAGCTGTATTTGCAGGTGGCTGTTTTTGGTGTATGGTCAAACCGTTTGAAACACAACCAGGTATCCTCTCCGTTACTTCCGGTTATACTGGAGGACATGTACCAAATCCAACCTACGAACAAGTGACGACTGGAACAACAGGTCATACGGAAGCGGTAGAAATCGAATATGATCCTGAAATCATCACCTATGCACAATTGGTCGAGATTTATTGGCAACAGACCGATCCGACAGATGCTTTAGGGCAGTTTGCTGATCGTGGGGACTCTTATCGTCCGGTCATTTATTATAGTGATGAAGCAGAACGTGAAGCCGCAGAAAACTCAAAACAACAGTTACAAGCAAGTGGCCGTTTCGATCAACCGATCGTCACAAAGATCGAACCTCGTACGACCTTTTATCCCGCAGAGGAGTATCATCAAGATTACTACAAGAAAAACAAGATCCATTATCAGTTGTATCGTGAAGGCTCTGGTCGGGCGGGATTCCTTAGAAAAAACTGGAAAGACTAGCAGTATAAGTTACTAGAAAATATGAATTTTAAGTAATAAGAAAAGAGGAAGGTCGGACATTTTGTTCTAGATGCTTCTTCTTTTTTGTGCTATCGGAAATAGAGGACCAACCATAAGGCAATACTCAGAAAAGGAACGAAAGGGAGATGCTTTCTTTTCTTATGGAATAAAGCAGTGATACAAAAATAACTTAAACCAAGACAACTTGCGATAAACATAAGCATGAGAAAATGTGTGGAGGCTAACCCACCACTCCAACTAAGTAAGAGTAACGTATCGCCTGCGCCTAAATAAGCTTGCCCATAACGCAGCAAACCGTAACTGATCAAGCCGAACACTAAGCTGGTTTCTAAGTGAAACTGCTCAGTCAGCACCCAGTAGGCCCATAAGAAAGTCCATGAGAAATAGAGGATGCGAGTGTCGATCGCAAGGTAAAAAATATCCATCAACGAAAATAAAAAAGCAGTGAATAGCCAAATCAAATGAACTGTATCTGGCGAATAGCATCCTGCATACATAAATAGCGTACCGCTGATCAACTCTGCCAGTGGATACATGGGTGAAAGTTTGGTCTGACAAGAGCGGCAACGAAATCGTTGCATGACAATCGAAAGTAATGGAATCAACTCATACCAACGCAATGTTTGGTGACAGTTGACACAATGTGAACGAGGGGAAATAATAGAAAGGTCTTGAGGAACGCGTTGTGCGACTAAGCACAAAAAAGAACCAAAGCAACAACCAATGATAAAATAAAGAAACATCAGACCAACCTCCTTTTGATTAAGATACGCAAAAAAGGAGAAGAGAGGTGGAAAAAATAATGATTGCAGTCGGGGTCGATATCGGTACTACGCAAACGAAAGCAGTTGCATTCAATGAACAAGCAGAAGAAGTAGCTACAGCCTACTTTCATTACCCGCTGATCCAAGAAATTCAAGGCATGGCTGAACAAGATCAGGAATTGATCGTCCATGCAGTGTATACGGTCATCAATGAAGTGATCCAACAGTTACCCGCACAGACAATCCAATTCATTTCATTTTCAACAGCCATGCACAGCTTGATTTTATTAGATAAAAATAAAAAACCTTTAACTCGTATGTTTACTTGGGCAGACACTCGTGCCGTCAATGAAGCAGAAAAATTAAAAGCAACTGAAAAAGGTCGAGTGATCTATGAACGGACGGGTACGCCGATCCATCCAATGACACCATTGATCAAAATCAATTGGTTGAAAAACGAGTTTCCTGATTTATTTGAGCAAGCGGCTTATTTTGTAGGGATCAAAGACTATCTTTTTTATGAGCTGTTTGCTGAATTAGTCAGTGATTATAGTACTGCTTCTGGCACAGGGTACTTTGATATCTACCGTTTCCAATGGTCAGAGCCTATTCTTGAAGAGTTAGGGATACAAGAAGAGCAATTACCAAGAGTAGCACCTGCGACTACCCAGTTCACGAAATTAACAGAACAAGCCCGTACGAGATTTCATTTTGATCAAGAAATTCCATTTATTTTAGGTGGAGCCGATGGGCCATTATCCAATTTAGGCTTAGGTGCATTTGGTGAGACGACGGCAGCGCTGACTGTCGGTACCAGTGGCGCATTACGATTTATTTCGAATCGCCCAAAGCTCCATCCAACAATGGAAACCTTCTGTTATGTTTTGGATCAAACACACTGGGTCATCGGAGGAGCAACCAGTAATGGCGCAGGGATCTTTGATTGGGCGGTCCATACATTGATGCAAGATGTCGTTCAACGAGCTAAGGAACAAGGAGAAGATCCGTATCAAGCAGTCCTTTCGGAAATCGCTTTTGTCCCACCTGGCGCCAATGGACTGATTTTTCAACCGTATTTATTGGGGGAACGAGCACCTTTGTGGGATGCGGAGGCATTTGGAAGTTTTATTGGTCTACAACGATGGCATACGGAAAAAGACATGATGCGAGCGGTCCTGGAAGGGGTTTGTTTTAATCTCAAACGAATTTTGCGAGGTATCTGTCCACCCGATCAAGTCATTGAGTTACGTGCAACTGGTGGCTTCGCTCAATCAGTGTTATTTCGGCAGATCATGGCAGATGTATTGGGACAACCTATCCGTTTTCCAAAAGTTAAAGAAGCCTCAGCGTTAGGGGCAGTCATATTAGGTTGGCAGAGCCAAGGCAGAATCGAAACATTAGGTGAAGCTTCCGCATATATTGAATTAGCACAACAAGTGGCTGTTCAGAAAAAAGCCAGCCGCATGTACAACAAAATATATCCTTTATTTGTTTCGACACAACAAGAATTAAGCCGCTATTCTCAGTTATTTGCGGAACTACGAGAGACTCTATCAATAGAGATGATAGATGAAGAAGGCGAATCGTAAATGATGACATTAGTTATATTTTCTATTTGGTTGGCGGATTTTTTGCTATTTAAAAAAAGCATTACTCTGGGGATGAAAATCGTTCTCATCTAAAGGATTTTAGTGTACTTTTCCCTCAAAGTTTACTATGATTTTAATATAGGCAAATGCGAGGAGGCAGAATTACATGAAATTTCAACAAACCAAAGAAGTATTGAATCAATTAGTAGCAGATTTAAGCCAAATGTCGGTGATCGTCCACCAAACACATTGGTATATGAGAGGTCCTGGATTCTTGACATTGCATCCAATGATGGACAGCTTCATGGACGACTTGAATGAACAATTAGATGAAATCTCAGAACGTTTGATCACATTAGATGGTTCACCTTATTCAACGTTACGTGAATTTGCAGACAACACAAAAATCCCTGATGAAGTTGGTCGTTGGGATCGCACGATGGAAGAACGTTTAGAAACATTAGTCGCAGGTTACCGCTATTTAGCAGATCTTTTCCAAAAAGGAATCGAAGCTGCTGGTGAAGAAGGCGACGATCCTACGCAAGATATGTTTATTGAATTTAAAGCAGCAACAGAAAAACGCATCTGGATGATACAAGCACATCTAGGTAAAGCACCAGGAATCGACGCATAATCAATTTCATCACAACCATAAAGACACCCCATTTGCAGACAATGTGCTGGAATGGGGATGTCTTTTTTTGTTTAATAACAATTAGAATTTCTTATTCTTATTTTAGAAAAAGTCGTTTCATGAGAATTTTCACTTTTAATTAAGCGCTTTCTTTTCTTGGGATATACTCTCGGTGTCAATAAAAAAGAAAAGGAGCAAAAAACATGAAAGTGAAAAAGAAATGGTTCTCGTTGTTGATGGTTGTAATGTTGTTCTCGTCGGTTTTCCAACCGACACTCTTAGCCTTTGCGAGTGATCGCTCCTTCAAAGAAGCAACCTCGCGTCCGGCTGTTGCGATTGATTTAAGTGGCACTTCGCCAGCAAAAGATGAAAAAACATGGAACGAATGGGC
>NZ_JBIQDM010000015.1:0-55208 GCF_045371165.1 Enterococcus pernyi | reverse complement strand
CTTCTCAAAAGTTTTTCCGCCCCTTTTTTTCTGAATGCGGAAGGTGTATAAGCAGTGACGCTGAGGGTAACAGTGGTATGGGAAGAAATGGAGCTTAATCAAGACATCGAACGAACGAGCTGAAAATCGCTTTGAAATTTAAGCTCTTGACCTTGAACTTGCCTTGTGGTTTTGATCTTGATCTCTTGTTTTTTACTTATTCTTTTGTCGCTTCTCCTGTTGAATAATCAATGATTATTCCAGTCTGTACATTTGGTATCAGAACGTTGAAATCTATCTGCTTGTCTTCAATACTCTTCGCTTCTAATTGGATAGCGCGTGGGACTAACTCTGTATCGATAAAAATAGGTGTTACTCTATAACGTACATGATTATTTGTACTCTTTAAGTATTGCGCAATCTCATTCTCATACTTGACCATGTGAATCTGATTTAATTCTTGTGTGCCAGTAAATAGGTTTTTCCAGTTTGCATTTTCGCCTGTTAGTTGAAATCCGAGTAAATGCGATCGATTATAAAGCCAATTACCATTATCTAATTTCTTTTGATTCCAACCAGTCGGATAAATCATTGAGATATCCTCTCTTGGTTCTGAAGGCATCATACTTTTATGTAGCAAGGCGTCAGCAACTCCAACTCTGTTCATTGAATCTAAATCCGATAACGTGTGCCAGGGTTCGTTAGTCAATTCCAATTCTTCTAGAGTGAAACTCGCATAATTACCATTTACTTGTACAAGGCTTTCTATCTCATCAATTTTAATTTCTCCAAGCTCTTTTACCGGGTGGCTATTGGTTTGGATCATAAAAGACTCGATCATGTTTTCTACATCGACATTTATCATCTCACTACCTATAAATAAACCAATCAAACCAATTAAAGTCGTAATAAGAATCTTTAATTTCTTCACTTTTTTTCTCCTTTTTTATTAATTTAGGTTTTAGCAAAGAAGAAGGGAGCGTCAGCGTCCTTCTTCTCTCCATGAAACTAATTAAAATAAAACAAGTTGTTCGGCGTCAGTTGGTAGTGTCCATTCTTCTTCTAATTTGTTTTCTGTCTGAAGCAGTGGGTTTATTTTTTTCTCTTGATCACTGTTTTTTTCAGAAAATAGGTATTTTGGATTGATCATATGAAAGGGTGTATACCAAGTTGAAAATTTTTCTCTTGATAGCGAATCTTTTACCTCACATACGGCGTTTACACCAAGTAATGAAAGTTGTACATACGCCATTAACAGACAATTTTCATCGATATCTTCACACAATACACGTAGCTGCTGTTGATAGTTATATCCCTTACGTTCCATTGCCTGCGTAAATGCGATTATCATACTACCTGCGCCACACGCTGGCTCGTAATAACCAATCCATCCTTTTTCTTCGATTAGTGGTTCATTTTCCGTTAAAGTTAGTTCGGACATTAACCTTGAGATCTCATAGGGTGTAAAAAATTGTCCGGAATCTTTGTTACTAATTTCGAGATCCATATAAATTTCACCGAGCCAATCCGTCACTTTTCGATCAAAAGCTTGTACCAATAAACAGAAACATTTTACAAAGACATCACTCTCCGTCTTCGTGTATTTTCCGATTATCTCGACATAATCAGCTTCTCGGCTATCAAATTGTGTTTTATCTACACTATTTGATATGGTGTATGCCATTAAGTGAACCCAATCAAAGAAAATTGTAGATATATTTTGCTTGCCAGATAAATTTTTTAGTCGTTTCGTAATCTCATTTCTATAATTCATCTTTTCTCCTTTATTCGGCAACCGCATATGCGGTTGCCGATCTTTCATTTTTAGTTAAATCATTAATCTTAGAATGGTAAATCATCATCTGAAATATCAATTGCTGCACCTTCAAAGTTTGGATCACTATTATCGTTTTGTTGATTATTTTGCCGTTGTTCGTTGGCTGTTTTTGATTCAAGAAATTGGAAAGTTTCAACCACAACCTCAGTCACATAAACCCGTTGTTTTTCGTTATTTTCATAACTTCTTGATTGAAGGCGTCCCACAATCCCGATCAAAGAACCTTTTTTTGCATAATTTGCTAAGGTTTCCGCTGATTTCCCCCAAATGACACATTGGATATAGTCCGCCTCACGCTGTCCTGCCTGGTTCGTAAATCTTCGATTGACTGCTAATGTAAAACCTGCTACCGCCTTGCCACTTGACGTATAGCGCAAATCAGGGTCTTTTGTTAAACGTCCTACCAAAGTTACATTGTTAATCATAATAAATTCCTCTTTTCTGTTTTTTTAAGTCTAAAATTTTATAAAAAGCATGCTAAAGAATAATATGAATTGAATCATTGTTATACTAATCTCACTAACGACATCACTCGTATATCTTCATCTTTTGACTGATACGAAAGGGTTATGGAACCCTTTCGTATGTCTCCTTTCCTAATTCTTTAGTTTAGATTTTGCCGAAATGACCAATTGTTTCTAGTAAAACAAGGGCATGTGCTAAATCATAAACACTATTCATAGGGTGTCTGCGGTATCGAATCGAACTAGAACGATCTTTCATCATTAATGAAATTAATTTATCTTTGAAAAAGGCAACGGCTCTCACGCTCTCTGTTTCAAATATTTGTTCGCCATTGTATGTGTCTAGCTGTTCTAAGTGCCGATAAATGGTTTCTGCTTGATCGTATTTCTCTTTAATCGCTTGTTCTAAGACTTCCTCTTCATATTCACAAAACACGTACGTATTACATCCCTCTAATATCTCACCTTGTACTTTTTCGTCATATCGAATGCTCCCCCACTGTTTTTGGATTTCGTAACGAATCGTTTCCGTTTCTAGCGTTAAATCATGCAATTTTACTCTGATAGAAGTGTTTCCGTAGCCCACCATTTCAACCCGAATGCGTAGGTTTTTCGTATTAATTCCTTGCTCTCTCAAACTTCTTTTGATATTATTTGCAGTTATTTCCATGCGAATCTCTCCTATTTGTCGTTTTTTGTTCCCCAAAGTTCATTTCAGCAAGCGATTTGTGGGAGGCGAAAAGAATTTGATTTTTAAGAATGTCAATGGTCCTTTATTTATTCTTTTCCTCTTAGCTTTGTTTGATCTTGGATCATTTCGAGCTGAGCTGATAGCGGTTTGGCGTGCTTGTTCCATACACCTGTAGCAGACAGAAAAAAAGGGAGTGCTGTAGGGAAAAGTTTTAAGTGGGCTTCTTAAAAGTTTTCCCGCCCCTTTTTTTCTGAATGCGGAAGGTGTATAAGCACTCTCGCCAATCCGATAGCAGCGCTTCAGATCGACATGAGACAAAACAACAGCGAGAAGGTGAAATAAAGGCCCATCGCCCTGACATTTTTAAAAATCTAAAAAAGATTCCGCATGCGGAATCTTACTTCTTGCGGAAATCATTGCTTGTCAATGAGGTTCCGCTTCTCTTTTCTTTTGAACTTTCGCTTTCTTCTTTTGACTTTCTAGCGAACATAAACGCCTTCTTCCGTAGCGACGACAGACAGAGCGAAGGAAGATACTTGGAAATTGACAAAGAAAAAACCAGTTCATCAGCCTGACGTGAGAAAGGTTTTGAACTGGTTTTATCTTTTGAATTTCTGAAGTAAACACATGGCTTCTTCCGTAGCGGCGGTGGCGGTTGGAGCGAAGGAAGAAATACGTCTAATTGACAAACAAAAAACCAGCATGAATGCCTTAGATTTAAGGATTCACACTGGTTTTTATGGTATAATAGTAGGTGACAGTAAAGTTTAATGACGGTGGCTATCCAATCGAAAGTGAGGTGGTGCGTATGATCGTACTTCCGAAATCTTATGAAAGGAGACGCCTTTTGCCTGTTGAAACAGCGCTTGCCTTAATGATTAGTTTCGGTTCTTTAATCGCAACAATCATTTTTGGTATTCTAGCGATAGTAAACAACGACAAAAAGAAATAGCCGTCACTTTAGCGAGCAGACAAGCTATTTCTTTTTGATATAGTTATATTCGCCACCGTCTTTAATCGGTGCTGTCATAAGGGGAGTTGTTAGCGCAACTCCTCTTTACATACTGATTATACCATGATACTGCTAAAAAAACTACATAAATGCCAAAACCGGAAAGCTTGCTTTCCTTTTTTTGTTGCCCCGTAAACGGTGGTGGCGGTCGGAGTGTCGGGGCAACAAAAAAACTTATTTTACAATACATCTATCTTATTAACTAGATTCATTTTTTACTCATATCCTATCTCCAACGAGTTTTTTTTATTATTTTCATTAGTAAAATTTCGATCCTCTGTTCGACCATAAAGATAATCGATACTTACATCGTAAAAATCACATAAAGCTACAATTCTTTTGTTACTAGGATATTGGTGGCCATTTTCCCAATTGCTTACTGTTCCTTTACTGACCGGTGGCTCAAAAATATTACTCACATCATCAAGGGTTAAAAATCTCTCCTTCCTTAATTGAGCAAGCCTCTGATTGATCAATATTCCTCTTGTTTCTTTCACCTTATCTATTCCTCCATCGATTGTGATATATTATTGTATTAATTGTGTGATCACTGCTACAAAGTTATAACTCATATGAAGCAGTATTGGCATGACGATCGTTCCACTTTTTTTAAATGCCCATGAATAAATAAGGCCATTTATTAAAAATGGGAAAAAGTTCTTTTGCCAATGAAGAATGGCAAAAAGGATACTAGAAATTCCTGCACTCATTTTCCAAGAAAAAATTCTTTGTAGCAGTGAAATTAAGTATTTCCTGAAAATCATTTCCTCTATCACTGGTACCCACGTTAGGCTTCCGATTATGCTGAATAGATTTACTTTTTGAGCTATATTCTCAAACGGAGGCACGTCCAACAAATGGTTAGCTGCATACGTTATAATCCACGAAGTACCCACCAATAAACACAAACTGACGATAAACAAAACCCAATCAAGTTTATTTTTTTGAAAGAACAATTCTTTCAGGCTTTTTTTTATGGACCTTACGTTCATTTTCGTTAGTTGATTTCTCCTTTCCTGTTTTTACGAAGGTTGTAACAAACTTCGAGGGTTCACCTGGGCGATTGTGGGAATAATAATAGCCATGAAGATTAGGAAGACGTTTGATTTTGTTCGGATTGATTACAAATTCATCTACTACATTATTCGAACTTTCTCCGGTATTTCCTTCCTCATTACTTCGACTCGTTTGTTTCACTTGTTTTTCAGTTCCAATAAATTTTGATAGTTCATTTGCCGTATCATCATCTGTCCGTAGAATGACAAAATTTGTTAAATTACCAAGTATCTGTTTCGTTAACTCTTCTGATACTTTATTTACATCAGCGATTACTTGCATAGCTACAATGGTTTTTACGCTAAAGGATGCGGTTCTATTCAGCAAGGCTTCAAAGGATTCATCAACATAAACGCCCAATTCATCCATCACTAACAAGGCTTCTGTTTGGTCGTCTCTTTCAGCTTTTTGACTCAGAAACAATTTGTACTCTGCGACAACCAGCTTTCCTAAACTTCGTGCAAAATCACTGTATTTGAATTCATTTAAGTACACGACAACGACTGCGTCTTCCTCATAGGCTTGCCGTAAAGTAAACCCATCTTGTCCAAAAAGATAGCGGCCGTCTCCATCGTTAAAAATCGCTAAACGACCGATTGCTTGGACGACCGTATCTTTACAAGAAGCTAATACTTGCTTCGCTCTACTGTATAATTCCTTGGAAATAATCTCTTTTCCATACAGTCCTTCAATTAAGTTTTTAAAGTTTGACGGATCAGAATACTTAATGATACTTTGAAAGCTAAACTGAATTTCGGCCGCTCGCATAACACGTCCCATCACTTGCCAATAGGTAAGTGCTTGAATTCGATAATGTTCTTCGGACCACTCGGTTAAACTAGAGAGTAAATCTTTTAATTCTGTCTCAGTAATTCCTTTAAACGGATTGTACGGATTCGTTTTAGAAATCTCTGATTGGTTAATAACATATACTTTTCGATTATATTTCTTTGCTAATTTTTCGGTAACTATATTTAAATCGTAATTTAAAGTCCCGCCTTTTCCATCGATCACGACGGTAAATTGTCCTTCACGAATTGATTTTTCAATATAATGTAAGATAGTCGCGGTTTTCCCTGTACGAGTAGAACCAAAAGTACCAACGTGTCCCTTGTCATTAAAGTTGATCCCGCCACGACTATTTAACATAACTTCTCTTCGTGTTTCCTGCTTAACTGTTTCATCCATGAGAATCTCTGAAGAACTTTTTTGTAATAGTAAACCTGTACTGACTATCATCGTTCCTACACCCCAACCAAAAAGATTGATTCCCAAAATCCATTGAATTGTTGACGGTAGGAAATGTTCTCGAAAATATCCGTCAGCTGTGACGTATGCCACCATACTTGCAAAACCATCTTGGTTTGCAATTAGTTGGGTATAGATTAGACTTAACAAGCCCATTGAGCTTCGGACCATTTGATTCTGATTCAAATAAAAGATACTTACCACAAGAAGGAAAACTCCCAAGGTAAGTATCATCAATTTTGACGACTTTTTTTCATAGTATTCCTGAAAAATTAAATACGAAAGCAAAGCAAGTGATCCTGGTAATGGAAAGAGAAATATTCCTAGACAACATAAGACGATACCTGCTTTTGATAATCGGCTTCGCCAAACAAAAACGACATCTTGATACATACGTTCACCTTTCTTTTCAGTTAATAATTGGTATGGAACAAGTCCATTTCCCTGTGTTCAGAATAAGAATAGAACTCCTCAATGAGTGCATCGATAGGTGTAGTAGAAAGAGTCGCAAGACGCTTTGATGGTCTTTCTAAAACCTTCTCAACCTCTTCAAAAGTGAGTAATTTGAATTGAGCATCATCAATTCCGATGTACTCTTTTGCCTCTAACAATCCGTGATAAATCGAACTTTTCACTTTGGGATAAACCCAAATTTGACCGTAAGCACGGTTTTTATTGGCACTAACATTCGTCTGTAAGCGAAAAGCGTCTTTCTTCTCTTTCTCAAATTCAACTATCCACCAATCATTTTCTACCTTGAATGTTAAATCACCCGTTCGGTTCATTTTTCCATAACCATGATAGTTACCTTTTTTGTATTCATGAACTCGAAAATCTCGATCAGTTATAATAGAATGGTAGTCTAATTTTGCTTCAGGAAAATACTCGCGAAAAAAGCAAGTACACGTCAACACACCCAACTCATGGCGAACTGTCGCGTCACTCACTTTTCCTACACTTTGTAATTCAAGAACATCTTTACCTTTGGTACCTAGCGAGAAAATTTGCGCCTCCCTTCCTTGACGCAAGTCTCGTTTCAAATAACCATTTAATTCTAATTTACGAATTCTTTTACGTACATATTCAATTGAGGGAAAACCAAGTAACGAACAAAAATGTTTCGGTTGTGCAATCCTCCATCGATTAACAACTTCAAGCATCATCAAATCTCTGTCAGTTAGTTCAAGTCGATTGTTTAACAACATATACTTTTCCTCACCTTTCCAATAAAAAAAGAAAATAGTGAAACTATTTTCTCCATTCTGCGGAAATCATTGAACTAGCAATGAGGTTCCGCTTCTTTATTTTCGAACCATATTTCTACTCATACTGAAACTTAGTTAACTGCGCTCTTTTAGGGTTACGGTTCGAACTAAAACTCTTACTTACATCCAATGATCAGTCATATGATCTCATTCAGGTTTATGAATCGACCGAGATAGCTTGCCAATCTGATCATCAGTCGGACGATCTCTTTTGGTTTTATGTTTTTAAGACAGCCCCTTCAAGATTTGGTGAAGGGGCGTTGGCGCTAGGGGTAGTTGTAAGTTCCCTCTTTCAACGATTGAAAGAGGGCGGAGGGAGTTAGTTCGAGACCCCCAAGACTGGGGGGAGGGGGTTGATCTTTTGACCTTGACCTTATCCCTTTATTTTTCTCTCTTCCACACCCATTTTTTATTTTTTTCATCCTATTTATTTTATTTTTTTACTCTTTATATGTTCTCTTATCTTAGCTGCCCGCCCCCGCAAATATGCTTTGTTATACCATATTGCCGGTAATCAAATTTGCAAAATTTTATTATTGTTGGGTGTGGGGGGTTAGCGGTCGAAGAGCGCTAACCCCCCACACCCAACAAAGGCGGTATAACAACGTTTTGCATAATTTGCGGGGGCGGGCAGCGGGTCCATGGCAAAGACCCAAGACCGGACCCCTAAAATACCATAAATGAGATACCGGACCCAAGACCAGACCCTATATAGGACCTCTTACAATAAAGGGATATTGGGTCAAGGAAATGGAACACTTACTTTTGAATTTCTTCAATCCTTTTTTCTAGTAACTTAATACGTTCTATTGCCTCATTTCTCAAATCTTTTTCTGTTTCTAATTGGTCGTTTAGATTTGAAATGGTACTTTTTATCGTGGATATTTTACCTTCTGTTTCTTGTAAAACACTTCCGACTTGGAATCTTTTTTCTTCCGTCAATTGTTCATATTGATCTAAACGAAGGGCAATATCTTGATTAATTATTTGACTATTTTTTTCACTTTCATCGATTATTACCGTCTGAATACGTATATCATTTTGAATTGAATCGATTTGTAATTTGCTTTCTTCCGCATTTAAAATGGACTCATTTTCCATCTTAGATTCCTCTTTTGAGACATAAAATCTCAAGGATTGATTCATTTCTTGGGTTGCATAATAAGAAATATCCAACCTTACAGTTGCTGCGTCTGGTTCAATTCCTTCTGCCATTAATACAAAGTAGCGACTCGTAACAGGAATAACTTTTACCTTTATTTGTTCCTCTGGATTCTTATCTGTCACCAAATCAGCTTCAATTTTTCGTTGCAAATCATCGACTGATTGGGACGTTGGTTCAAAAAATAAGTCCATTCGGAAACTATTTTCTTCTTCATTGAACACCTTTTTAACAACTGACAAGGTGCCTTGTTGAACCAAATGCTCTTCAAATAATTCAACTTCTTGGTAGTCTAAATCAGATTTTTGTGCCATGCCATGAACAAAAACTACGACTATGGAAAGGAGAAAAACAAACAGCGTTTTGAAATATACTTGGCTTTTTGTACCAAAATATTTTTGTTTAAATCGTTTAATTTCCTCCATTACTATCCCCCTTATTCAGTATAGTTAGTTCCGATTCATGAAATATTTCACTGTCATTTGTTTGAAAAAAAGTGACCGTAATCGGATAATTTTTTTCCTTTTTAATGCTTGTAACGCACCCAATTTGTCCAAATAAATCTCCGTTCGTTGTTTCAAATTCATCTGAAACAATGACGATATCATTTAATTCCATTGCACTTTTCCCTCTCTATTCTGTGGTCTTACTCTTGACTAGAAAGAATAATTTGGAACCCTACTTGATCAATTACCCACCCATCTGATTGAACCATTGAAACTGTAACAAGCATTTTTTGCGGAACATTATCGACTTTCATTGAAAGTATATTGATTATTGTACCTTGGATATGATCAACCGTTTTAACGATCGATTCAGTTTCTAAATCTTCAATGTGTGGTTGGAATACTTGACCACTTTCAGGAAGTTCTTCTTCCTCAAAAACAGATTCCGTGACTAACTCTTTCAGCTTGGCATTTCGTTCTTTGGGTTTTAAATTTCCATAATAAGCAGCAATGAATGCCTCGTTCACTTTCTTCATTTCTCGTTCATACTGTGACTTTTGTTGCCACTCGATATACGCATTATCGACATCTGCTTCTGGGATCACTTCTAAACTTTCGGTTGTTGATTCTTCTGTTTTTTCTTCCCCTAGTATTTCTTCTAGTAAGGATTCTTGCGTGCTATCTTCTGTAGTTTGAGTTTGCGCTATGGAAGAAATTGTTTCGCCGGTGCTACTCTCAACAGTACTCGGATTTTCTTCATTCTTCGTGTTAAAAAAGCCTGTCATAGCCAATATTGCTAGGATAACTACCCCTACACCTATTCCAATTCCTACCACCTTTTTCTCGTTATCTTTCATTTTATTTTCCTTTCATTGACTGATTCCCAAAACCTCTGCTGGGTCTAATAAGCTTGCGATTGACAAATCTCTTGACGTTGAAATTTCTAAATGGAGGTGAGCGCCAAAACTATTTCCTGTATTTCCTACATGACCGATAATGTCACCTTGTTTCACTTGATCACCAACTTTTACATTGTTTGAAACATTGTGTGCATACAAACTACAGTAGCCGTTAGCATGTTCAATCCGGACGTAATTCCCCCAGGAGTAATGATATTCAGACGCAATGACGACACCGTCAGCGATTGCCTTTATCGGTGTTCCTTGCGGATGACCAAAGTCAATTCCTCGATGGAATTCTTGCACTCCACCTAAGACACGCGTGCCGAACCATGAAGTTATCTGCGGTGGACTCAATGGCAAAATAAATCCTTCGTTGCTACCAACTTCTCCTTGGCTTAGGTACTGCCTGACTAAATCAACGTAATGGAAATTTCCGCCGTTCCAATATAAGTAGGGGCGTCCATTCACTTCTGAAACAGCATTTACATAGCGGTACGTATTCCCTAAAACATTGCCTAAAGAAGGAGCTACCACGTCCTTTGAATAGGCTTCTGCTAAATCGATCGTATGTTTTTTTCCTCGTTGCGATACGTAACCGATATAGCTTGTACCGAAGTTATAGGCTTGAACAACTGCCCATTTATCTGTGTCTACGGCTTCGGCTAGCTGTAACGCATTTGCATAGTGTTTCACTCCTTGAGCAATCGAATCGGGTTCATTATCGATTGTGTTCATCGGCAATCCTGCGCTCTCTGAAGATTGCATGATGTCTGGTAAACGTCCGCCCGTTTCTACAGTCGTGATGGCCATGAGTATGGGTACGTGATCCACAATGTCGTATTTTTGTGCTTCTTTGACAAAGTAGGACTCCCACTTCAATACATCCGCCGGAATATTTTGAATGCTGCCTACCCCTTCGTCTTTCGTCGAATTGGTCATGGAGATAATCATAGTGACCGACACAAAGATAAACACTAAAAAAAGACCACCGGTCGTAAAAAACAAACTTCCGAAAGTCTTTAGTGCGAGCATTACTTTTTCTCTTTTCGTTGCTTCACCAGTTATAACTCGTAAAATTTTCCTAAACACAATGCCCTCCTGTCCTCTACTTTAATCCATTAATTAGTCGATAGGATCTATTATTGGATTGGAATTGCTTCACACAAATAGATGCTCTCTACTGTTTGAAAGTGCATCATACCAAAGTCAAAAATTATTTTTTCCTGAGTTTTAAATATTTTATCAACCATTTTTGAGTTTTTTTTTGGAACTGTTAGACCAAATTGATTGATTTCATCAATAGAATTAAAAATAAACTCATTTAACTGATTAGTGCTTTTCCCTTTTTCTTTCATAACTTAATGTCCTCCAGCAAATCGTATCAATTGTTTTTCGTCTGGATCTGTCGTGATTTTATAGTTATTAGCTCCACCTAAATTAATAAATACTTCTCCTTGTTCCATCAACGATAAATCATTGTATTGTCCTTCAGTTAAAAGACTGCCCATTGCTTTTTTCATCGTTCCAGCAACAGAAGCATCTAACCCTAAGAAGAACTTACTTGAACACAATTCGAATACTTGTTTGATTTTTGAGATATAATCATCAGAAGAATTTTCAGGAAGCAATTCTTGTGGCGATTGTGTCGCAAAGAAAGCACCAGCTGAGAACTTCCGCATTTCTTTTAAGAACTTGACAACTTGCTTAACTACGAATACAGTGTCTGGACTAAGAATCTCCTGACATTCATCCAAAAAGAAAGCAAAAAAGACGACATCATCGATCTCGATCTCATTGTTCGCCAGTGCGATTTTTTGTCGTCGTCCGTTGTTCAATGCTTGATTCCAAACAATATTCATGGCCGTAAACAGTAGGCACTTGTAGATTTCTGTATCAAAGTGACCGATCGTTTCAATATCGAAAAACAATACTTGCTCATCATTAAGATTCTTAAATGAGGTTGTTCCATTGAATATTGATCCGTATTGATTGGTCATTGAGTCAATAACAGATAGAAAGTTCTCCATTTCGACCATTTTTACACTTGTTACTCGATCTTTATAGCCATTATTCACATATTGGTTTAGAAAGACATTAAATTCACTCATGATGGGGTATTGCTTAGGATCTAAACCAATGATATTAATTTTCTTTTGGTTTTCTTCCGTCATATAATCATTCGGTAAGAGTCCTTTTTCAATGTAAAAAGCGTCAAGTATCTTTCCAAAATCAAGAACATCCACTGAACGCATTAACGGATTTAAGAACCGAATTTGATTAAAGAATTTCGCTCGATGTTGCAAATAACTATTTAGTTGATCGACCTTCATTCCGGTTTCATCCGTAATTGTAGCCAATGGTTCAAGAGGATTTAACATGCCGCCTCTTCCTGACAAATCTACGATTCTGCCCTTTTGGTGTCCGATCGTTTTTTTCCAGTCCCCATTTTTTTCAAATCCACGGATACACGTATTTCTTCCAAACAAACCTTCTTCAATCAACTTGAGGAGGGTTGACTTTCCCATTCCTGGTTTTCCTAAAAGCATGGAGCTGAAAGATTTACGTACATTGGTTACGTAAAAAGGATCATAAATGAAGGGCCCACCCGTATCTGTTTGTCCTAAATATTGCCCTCTGGGATCAACAAGATACTTATGATTGAATGGATAACTTCCCCCGATTGCTGTTGTACCGACGGCGAGACCTGCTCTTGCACCAGAAATCTTCTGTTGCTCAGTATAACTCTGGGAAAAGGCAAGCCATTCGGTTAGCGGTTTTCCGATAAACGCCACTACTTTGTAGTCTGAAGCTTTGAGCGATTTTCGAAGAGTAGTGAATTCCTTGTCAAGTTCCTCTTGTGTATCGGCGACCAAATAAATCCGGATGTCGATTAATTTCGTTACCTCCCCTCCTTGCTTTATTTCTGAAGCGTATCGCTCTAGCGATCGATACTCAGCTGCGGCGTCGTTTCTATCAGTTTGTGTACGTCCTTCTGACGCTTGTTCCCGATATTCATTCAAAGAATTGTTGATATCCTTCAATGCTCGTTCTTTTTCTAAAGGGGCGATATCAACCTTTGTTACTGTATTACGGTTCCCCATTAGTGCGGTAAGCCAAAAAGGAACTGGATTTTTCGGCAGCTCATAGACGTGTAACGTCGCATAGACACCGTCACCCGCGATAATTTTGTCTTCCGTCGGCTTAAATCCACCCTGGGGCTGAATTCTAGAAATAAACTCTAAGTCATAACCTTTTTTTTCTAGATCTAATACTTCTTTTTTCGATAACATAATTTCCTCCTAAATCGCTGTATTCATATTGAACAGTTTGGTAAGAATCTTTTCTGTCTGTTCTGCACTAACATCCTTAATTCTAAGTAGTGATCCACCGGAACGTTTCAGTAACGTTTTGGCTAAAACAATTTCTTTTTTTGTTCTTCCATAGACCATGCAATAAAACTCTAAATTGGATAGTTCCATTTCTACCCAAAGGAGACGCTGAATCTGTTCTCGACAAATCATCAATTGCGCCATGTTTTGTCTACTCCTTGCTTGCATCAGCTTTTTGTTCCAAAAAACCAAGTTGGAATCAATGTTCGTAGGAAACATCATAGATAAAATACTCATGTCATCGTCATAGATCCGAGAAAGATTTTCAAATTGAGACTGTGCTTGCTGTTGCTCTTCTGCACTTAGTCCGTTGATATCTTGAGTAGAAATCTTTAGGAAAGCAAAAAAGCTATCGTCGTTTTTCACCACGTCATTTTGATCCATTCGCTTGATAGGGATTACTTCTTGAACAGAAGGAAGCTCCCCTTTTTTAAGGGGACGCTTTTTCTGACTTTTTCCTTGTTTTATCTTTGCCATTAAACTAATTTGCTCCTTTCTTATAGCTCTGTGTACCGTAAATCGTTCGATCCATTTTAAGCAGACAATAAAGAGTGTATAGGTTTCTGTGTCCTCCGTTACTGCTTGGCTTTGCACATAAGAAGATCCCTAATGCAAATAGCAAGCACTCAATAACGATGAAATGCCCGATCGGTAGTTGAATATAGTCTTGAAGATAAAACATGCCACCACAAAGCCCTAGAATCAAAGCAAGATCCAAAAAGTAGAAAGCTTTCAAGCGAACTTCTTGCTTAATGTTTTTTTGGATTTTCATATGTTGATATTTATTCGCCATTTCTATCACCTCGGTCATTATTTCTTGGTGGTAAATAGTCTTCTGCATTCATATTCTTTAGAGTGTCATTTGCACTTGCAAAACGTGTGTCACTTTGTTTCTTTTCTTCCCAAATTGGTTTGGTTTCAGATTCTTTATAGATAGTTCTTTCTGTTGATTCTAAGGTGTCTGAGGGCTTCGTTGCTTCTTTCTCTTTTCTTAGTGAATCTTTCTTCCCATTTGTCGATTCCGTGGTCTTAGAAACCGTTCCAGAACTAGTTTCTACAACGTTATCTTCTTTCCTAGCTGTGGTTGGCTGTTCAGATTGCACGACTTGTTTTTGAGGAGAATCGCCTTCATTTTGTGTACCTCGAGGCGTACCGACTTCTGTAGGATTTTTCTTTGGTCCTTCTTCTGAACCCTGGTCAACTTTTTTCTTGTCTGGGTTTTCAACTGTTGAATTCATTTTATTTTGGGGATCAGATTCACTATTTCCTTCTGAGCCATCTAAGGTTGCGTTATTCGCTGACTCTTCATTTTTCAAGTCTTCTGAACGTTGACTTGAACCTTTCGTTTCGATAGCTGAAGCGTCATTTACCGTTTTATCCTCATTATTGGAAGAATCTTGAACGATCACTTTTCCATTTTCGTCTGTCTCTTCTCCTTGATCGTTAGGATTTTCAGACAAATCATGTCCTTCAGTGTTCAGTTCACTGTCAGAAACAGATTTCTCGTCAGCTGAATCTTGTACTTTATTGTGGTCTTGGTGAGTACTATTATCCGCTTCAGCTATGATTTCTTTTCCGTCTTGATCAAGCTCACCATTATTTTTATCGGTATTCTTTGTATCTTCGTCTGTTGAATTTTCTTGTCCATCGATCGATTGATTTAGATTTTCTTTTTCGTACTGATCTTCTGAAATTGGACTAATATTATCTAGCGTTGTTGGTGGATTATCAAAGATTTCATCGACTTTATCATCCAACTTATCGTCGATATGATCCTTAGCTTTCCCAATATTATTCATCATTTTCTTATCGCTATCTAGTTTATTGGAGACACCATTTTTGATTTTGCCCCCTGTAGTGCGCATTGTTTCGGGTGCATGTAACGCTGCTTCGCCTAAACCGACTGCAGATTTCCCAAGTCCCATGGCTGCTTTCGCCCCATAATATCCACCCACAATTGATTTGAACCCGCTTCGAGCGCTAGTATCCACACCTAAATATTTTCCGAATGTTCGTGGTCCAGTCATTGCCATAGACACTCCCACAAGGCATAAAATGGCATAAGCAACTATATTTAGGTTCAATGTGGCAAGATACGTGAAATATATCGAAAACAAACTGATTGAAAAACCGGTTAGCATGATTGTTACAAACGTATTGCCCATATCTCCAAAAATCCTTTTCACTTTTTGACCTGTTTCAATATCCATAGCCGCCAAAACTGGGAATAGAATCCGAGCAAAAACCAACTCCAAGATCGCTGCACCGATGGTGAACCCCGAACAAAGATAAACAAATGTCATGGTCCATAAGGAAATCAAAATTGTTGCTGTGTCAGCACTAAACCGGAATTTCCCGTTATCAAACGTTGAAAACCACCCGTTTTTTATTTTGTCCGCATAAAGTGATCCATCATCAGCTACCTTGATCTGGTAGCCTAAAGCTTCTGTATTTTCTTCATTACTGGCTGTTTTCTTTAGATCACCGATATCACTAGGTAAAATCATTTCTGTTAAATCGGCATTTTTGAACGCATTTTCCGATAAATTCATTGCCCGGTCATTTGTATTGCTACTATCAAGTAGCTCAAAGCCATTTCTCGATAAGTAGGTGAGATCGGCCATGTTACTTTGTACGATATTATAAGATAAGCTTGATCCGGTACCGTGCAAGTCTTTTGTGGCATCAAAGGTTGCTTTCGTTACATTCATAGCAGAATTCATCAGTGCAGGCAGATAGATAATCAAATTAAGGAAAATAATCCCACGAAGTAGACTACCTTTTAGATCAACTTGATCGCTGAACATGTATTTGTAGACGATATAAAGAAGCGTCACCGTCAATACAGAAGCAGCTAAAATCCGCATACTGGTATAAACGGTCCCAATCATCCCCTCGTCAAGAAAGCCTGTGATTTTAAATATCTGATCAATAACTTTTTCCGTATAAAGAGCAATTTGATAAGATATTTTAATTAACCACATGATGAACATATGCCAAATAGAACTAAAAAATCCTGCGTCTTTGATCCAATCGGAATATCGAAGTAGAAATTCTAAAGCTTGTTCTTCCATTCCTTCTCTCCTTTTTTCAGTGAAAAGACAACAAAAAAAGCAGTCTATAGTTAGATTGCTTTTTACAAATGATTGATTTGTCTAATCTTTTAATAGTAAATTCGCTTCTCCTGGATAGTTTTCTTGATATAAAACCAATGCGAGCTTTTCTTTCTGAATAGCTGGTAGTTTTTTGAGTGTATCCAAATCATTTTCTCGATAACGCTCAAAAATTTCTTTACTGTCACCGTTCAAGATAGCCACCTCTAACAACTGTAACTTATCAGTGGTCGGATACACCTCTAGATATTCGTTCAGACGGCTTTTATCTCCTTGCGCAAGCAAATAATCGACAATGTCTTTTTTCTTCTCTGGGAACGTTTCTGCAGCTTCTAAGTACTGGTTTTCGATCAAATAATCTTCAAACGTTTGTGGTGCTGTTTCGGCTGTACTTTGTGTGGTCTGAACCGATTTTTCTATTACTCCCATTAAGCGTTGCTCCATTTCACTTGTCTTTTTTTGAATCACTTGTGTCGTTTGTTCTTGCGCAGCATAGACATTGTGAATCGTATATAGTAAGGTGCCAATGCCACCGATTGTTACAAAAGTAACCGTAGCGACAAAGAATCCTTTCCACCAAGTATTTTTTGGTTGCTGAGTTGAATTAGACTCTGTTGGTTGAGAACCAGTAGCCGGAGGATTTATCTGAAAAGCTTTTATTGTTTCAAGTAGTTGGGCTTGTTGCGCAACAAGAAGATCATGGTTTTGTTTTTCCATACGTTTGGTGGTATCCACGGTTTCATGGATCGCTTTTTCTTCCAATGCAACTTTCTTCTCTTGAATCTCAATTTCGCGCGCTTTAAGTTTCAACTCTTCGTTTTCCTTTCTATTTATTTCCTCTTCCCGCTGCATCTCTAACCATCGTTGATACTTTTGTTCAAACCTTGGTTGTTCGTCTTCTAAGCGTTTTTTAAGCGCATTTAGATAATTCCCTTCATTCTGCTTAGTATTTGTCAAGGTTTCTGTCACGACCTGACGCATGCTCTCAAATTGAGCGATCTTGAAAGTTTCTAAAGCTTGAAGATTTTCCATCTCGATTTTTTGAGTCGCTTTCTTTTTAAACTTCTGAATATTTATCTGTGCTTCTTGTTCAATTTTTTCTTGAATCTCATTTTCAAGTTGCATTTTTTCAGTCGCATAGTTGTTGTTAACACTAGTCATTTCTTGGCTATGTTTTAATTTCAATTGTGCAAGTTCTTTCTCTTGTTTCACTCTTAGTTGATCGATTGTTTGCTTGTGTCTTCCCGAAATCGTTTGGATTCTTATAGTCAGCTCTTGTTGCCAGTGACTTTCGATATTCGCTTTAATAGTGGAGATTTCTTCTTTCAAAAATGATGGATCAGTTTGCTTTATCTGTCGTTCATACTGTTCAGTCAATGTTAAAATAGCTGTATTTAACAAATTACTTTTCGTCTCTACCAAGCTAGAAATGAGGGACGAATAAAAATCTTTTGTAAAAGATTTTTCAATAAATTCTTTTTGCTTCTTTTCAATAAATGTTGCCGGTTCCGTCAAATTGAATTCCGATAATACGTGGGATACCCCATTCTTAATACGTCCGTCCATCTGATTGATTAGCTCATCTAGTTCTTGGATAATAGGCACTTGTTCAATCGATACGTATTCCTGCAAAGAAGGAAGTTTGGGTTTATTTTTTTCTTGAGAATCTGTTTCCACTTTTTTATCAACTGGTTCTTTTTTATTAACTTTCAAATCTTCAGTTTCTTCCACTGGTTGTAGCAAGAGTTCCTTTTCTGTTTCCTCGCCCTCTTCATAATCTGGTACGTAGCTTGATTCATCTACTTCGATTAGTTCATTCACCACTTCAGATTGTTCTTCTTCAGCAGGTTCTTCCGTCGCATCTTCTTTTTTCTTAAACGGAAGTTTTGAGCTAATTGTTGAGAAAAAGTTACTCTTTGTTACTTCTGTATCCGTTGATTCTATTGTAATAGGTTCAGTAAATGATAAGTTGATCTCGTTTTCCATAATTTCTAAAGAAATACGTAGATTTTCATCAGCTGTGTTTCGAATTTCCTTGATTAAGTCCTGGTTAATCAAATCCGATAAGGTGTACCCTTCTTCATACGAAATATCAAATTGAATCTCTTGTAAGTTTTCTTGGTTCTGTACCAAAAGGGTTATTTCACCTTCATAGCCCTCTTCTTCAATCACTTGGAAATACAAATCTTGCGCTTGAGGCAGATATAGCCATTTTTTCAATGGGAGTACTTTCTGTTTTTTTATTGTCTTAGGTACCTTAACAAACTTTAGTAAATACATTTTTTCTCCTTTCTTTCCTGTACTTGCCAATAATTAAATAAACCAGCTAAGTTAAACACTTAGCCGGTTTACTTTTAGAATCTCGCTGTACTTGTCATCCAGTTAATAACAGTAGTGACTCCTGCGATAACGCCCACACTAACAAAGATTTTGAACAGCTTCGTTTTAGCGACATCGGCAAATTTATCCGAGTACATGTACATAAACATGGCTGCTATTGCCATCACCGCCGCTACTGCTGGGGCTAATGTCTGTGCTGCTGAGACGACTGAATTTAGAGAGTTGACCAAATTTGAGATTAAATCGTTCTGAGGTAATACGACAAGGCTTAAAACTGTTGATTTCATGTGTATTCGACTCCTTCTTGTTCTATATTTTTATTTGATTCTCTGGTATTCTTTTCTTTTTTCCGACGTTCCTTTAAATCAGTGGTAATCACTTCTAATGCTCCTTCTTCAACTATTGAATGTTCCCACTGGAGATTTTTGCCTTCCATAATCTCTAGTTTTTTCGTTGTTACGATTTCTTTTTTCCACTGATTAAAGTTCATGCCTTTTTCTTCTAATAGTTCTTTTGCGGATTCTACAATCAGACTTGTTTTTTTGGCGGCCATATTTATCACTCCTTAATTACTCAATCGGTTCAGCACGAACCATTAACCGATAATCTGTTTCCACTCGGCTACCGTCACACGTCAACAAAGTTAAATAGTGGGGATCTTCCGGATTATCTAACATATATTCTCCTTCCGATTGGTGTATGACTTTGCTCTCAATGACTCTATACGTCGCTTGCTTGTCAAAATACGTTAAGTGGATCTCGTCACCTATAGAGACTTGTTTCAATCCTCCTAGTAGAAGCCCACTATTCGTCATATAGTGTCCTAATAGAGCAAAATTCCCTTTTCCGATGGCTTGATTCGGTTTTACCGTACCAATGCCAACGCTAATATTTGCTTGAGTGATTCCTTCTAGTACCGGTAATTTCAACTCAATTGAAGGAATTTCAATCATTCCAACACCAAATCTAGAAATTTGAGTTTGAACATTTACATTCAATGTTCTTGGTTCTAGCGTCTCTACATCCATACCCGAATAATCTGCCGGTCTAGGCTTAATCTCGTCTTTATTTTCCATCGCTGTCAACGCTTCAACCTGTATTTCTGCGATACTTTTTTCAAACGATCGTTGCTGTAAATATCCAAGCAAGAAGAACATAGACACAAAAAGAAAGACACTAGCAGACCCTGCGGCTATTAGAATTCGTTTCTTCCTTTTTGCTCTCGATCGTCCGATTTTGATCACTTTTTTCTTCTTAACATCGCTCACCTCCTAATTGAAAAAGGTAAAACTGATAATCAGCTTTACCTTTAAATCAAGTATTTTATTTGAACAACATTGAAAATGCTTCTTGAATCCATGTCCCTGTAGTTACACTGCCTGCTTGTGGAATTGCAGGTACTTCTTCAGTTGGTTTTACGAAACTAACAGTTTGTTCTTTATTTTTTAAATCAAAGTGATCACTCACAAGGTCTGTTAGCTCTTCATCACTATATACCATGTGAGTAGCTACCAACTCGTCTCCGTCATTCATCGTGTTCGCTGGAATCATTACATCAAAGAGAAGTTCCTGTTCTTCTTCTCCTGTTGAGACAAAGGAAGAAATACCTTTATCAACCACTTCCCCAGTCGCTCCATTAATAAATTGCGTCACGACAAAGTATTCATGTCCTTCTTTTCCACCCAAAGTCCAAGCGTAATCCGTCAATTTGTTATCAACGGTTGGATCGACCACTTTTGAACCAGTTTCAGTTTCTGCAAAAAGTGTTTCGATTTCAAGATCCAAGCGGTTGTTTTCAACTTCAAAAATAATAGTTTCACCATTATTTTCAGCCGAGATCTCAAAATCGTACTCTTCGTCATTTTCGTGGTACCACTCAAGTGGTTTTGTTTCGACTAGTACATATTGGCCGGTAGGTAAATCTTCAATGGCAATTTCACCATTTTCATCTGTGACATAGGTCCCAATTACTGTCCGTGTTTCTTCTGTATCTCTTACATCGTCTGTAAACGTTTCTGTATCAGATTCTTCAGTACCGTCTTCTTCTGGTGCTTGTTCCTCTTCACCTGTAGTTCCTTCGTCCTCTGATTCTGAGTCGATTTGTTTGAACTCCCCAATGCGAATCAAATCGAATTCAACACCTTGCAGTGCTTTTTGATCCATGGCGTCCGTCTTGATCACTTTTACATTGGCACGTGCCAGTTTGTTTAAAATCACATCAGACTCTTCTTCAGTATCTTCTTGTTCTACTTCTCCAGTCTCGTTTGAATCGTTGTCTTGCTCTTCAGAGACAACAGTGTCTGCTTCTGGATTTTCTGAATCATTTTCGTTTTCTCGGTCAGCTTCAGTATCTATTTCTTCATTGTTTTCATCTTCTTCAGCTGGTTCTTCTTCATTTGGCTGCTCCGAATCTTCTTTCGGTTCTTCCATTTCTGTTTGTTTAGCTGAAACATGAATATCGTGTGTTTGTTCATTCGTTTCTGGCTCATAAGTGAAGTAGTATTTTTCTTCATTCAATACATGATCAGAACCTGCATCCACTTCTTGAATGTACATTTGAATCGTCTGATTTGGTAATTTCAAACCTTCAAACGCAATTACACCCTCTTTTACGACGGTATAAGCCAACGTCGTGTCCTCTTCTAGCACAGACTCTCCGATTGTCAGTCCTTTTGCCAATCGCAAAGCAAATACTTGACCATTGTTCGCTGCTTCGACATCGATCACTGCTTGACCATCTGTCCAATCAACGACTACTTCTTGATCCTTTTGACCGTAAATATTGATTTCCTGTAAGAAATTATCTACATCGACTTCACTAGTCGAAACTTCTACTTCTTGCCCTGCGTACTCAATCGAAAATGGTACTGGTTCTTCTAGCATAGCTACGCCTGCAGGCGCACCGATTTCTACTAGATAGTAGCTTCCAATATAGAGAAATGCTGGTGAAGTAGCAGATCCGTCCTCAGTGGTTTCAAGGATATAATCTTCGCCATCAAATTGAATTGTTTCTCCTTGTTTAAAGCGAACAGTTCCATCCGGTGTCACAACGTCCTCAGCCGCTTCGATCTTGAATCGGAATCCTTTTCCTTTTAATTGATCAAAATCAAATTGAGTATACTCACCATATTCAGAATTATTTATACTTGTTTGAATAGCAGTTTCTACACTTTTATTGACAGTGACTAATCCTTTTTGTGGATCATTTTTAACATGAAGTGTGATTACCCCATTCGCATTATCACCAGTAACTGAAAATACGACCGGTTCTGTTGGTAAAATATACCCTTCTGGGGCGCGGATTTCTCTTAATTCATAGCGATCTTCTCCAAATGCTAACATTTCAGAAGTAACGATTTCTCCTTCATCATTGGTAACAAACGTATCAGTCAATTCCAATGAATTATTCTCACGCATGCTTACATAAGCACCCTCACCATCGTTACCCCAACGATCCCAAATCTTAAAGCTAGTTCCTGATAAAGGAATTCGTTCACCTGTTTCAGCATCTTCTTTTAAGATACGTAAACGTGCTTCAATAATTCGATCTTCTAACAAATAAAAATGCACATAGCCATCTTCAGTGATTGTTACCTCAAAGGGTTCAATCAGTAAATAGCCAGGCGCACCTTTTGTTTCTTCTACGGTATACGTGTCATACGGCAAGTCTCCAATATGAAAATATCCTTTTTTATCAGTCGTTGCAGTATATTTTAATCCTGTTGTTTTCGAAGTTGCTGTTAGCTCAACTCCTTCAAGTGGGGGTTTAATATCTTGATTCGTTGTTTTAGATGATTTCTCCTCTTCTTTTTGACCCAAGCGGAAAAATGAACGAATATTCCCCATTATTGACGGTGTTAAGTCTTTTGATCCAAATTTATAGCCTTCGATTCCGCCCTTAATCACTCGATCGTTGACTGTCTTACTATGAATAGCGACTGTCTCATTCTGTCCTGCATAGGTCAACTGAACTTCGTGTGTTTCTGGATCAAGGTTGTACCCTTCAGGTGCTTCTACTTCTTTTAGGTAGTACGTTCCAAGTTTCAGTCCTTTAATCTCTGCCTGTGAAAGACCGTCAACATCATCCAAAGTTAATATCGCAATCGATTTGCCTTCTGAATCTGTTAATTCATATTTAGCACCAAAAAGTGTAGCTGCACCTTGTGGTTTGTTTCCAGTTTCTTCATCTTCTTTAATAACTGTAAGATTTGCGAGTTGTTCTTTATTATTAAATCGAAGAGTGGTTGTTTCATTCGCTCGTATAGTTAAGGTTTGAGGTTGTGCATTCAAGATATAGCCATGTGGCGCTCGAATCTCTTCGATGGTTACTTTTGTATCAACTAAAAGATTCTCCCACCGTGCCTTTCCATCTGCTCCTGTTGTTAATTCTTTCGTTTGCCCAGTTGAAGTTGTAAAACGATACGTTGCATTAGCTAAAGGTTTTCCAGTATCTTCATCCACTTTTAATACTTCAGCGTGACCTTCTTTTAAAACTTCAATATTTAAATTCACAGTTATTGGATCATCAACATGCAATACACTTACCCTTTGTCCGTTACCTACTCGATAGGCTAATGCAGCACTAGCAAACTCATTAGGTATTCTTGCAATAGATACGATACCATTTTTATTTGAATTGGCGTTTGCCGTGATATGCAGTCTATTACCTTCTTGTCGAAGTGTTACATTTGCTGTATTCGTAAGATTATTCATAGCATAATTTGCAAATACGCCATTTGTATCATTGATTGTAACCGTTTCTCCAACTTTGACAGTTACTTTTTGATTATGGAAACTTGGTCGAGTATTATATTTTGATATTTCTGTTTCCACGGATTGTTTACGTGTCCCGTAATTAGAAACTGTGGTGGACAATGTTTCGCCTCCAAATGCTTCCCAAAGCATTTGTTGAACAGCAACATATTGTGTATCTGATTTATCTGAATTTCCATACCAACCAAAATAAGCAATCAAGGATAATCGTTCTCTTAATTGTGGATTTGAAATGATTTGTGTTACGTTTTCTTGCGATGCTCCACTACCTAAGACAATGGGAACACCTTCCTCAATACAAAAAGCAATCTGTCCTGTTTCTCTTATTCGAAACATATAGAACTTATCATGCAAAAAGTTGGTCCCGTTTGGAATATTTCGCCATACACGATGTTCAATCGTACGAACATTTTCTATAGTAAACCCTGTAGATCGAGTAAAATTTCTTTTTAAACGGGTATATTCTTCTGATTTTTTCAACATTTCATTTTGTTCGCTAGTGCTCTTAGCATGTTCACGAATATAATCTAACGTATATTTCGCATCGAACTCACCAGTAATTTCTTCTTCAACTTGGTCAATTGGTTGGACATCAGTACCTGAAGGTAAAATAAAAAGCGAATTACCTATTGTTTCAACAACGGGCAATTCACTCTCTTCAGGACTATCATTTGCTCGCGCATTTTCCGACTGGACAGTTCCTTGTTTTATTGTATTTGATAGTATTGAGTTGTTCTTAAGAACTTTTTTCAATTCAATTTTATCTTGTTCAAGTTCTTCATCTTTCGCATCCACTTGGCTTATTTTAAACTCTTCTATATGATCAGCAATAGCCATGCTTGGTGCAATAATCAACTGCCCTATAATTATAAACAAAGCAACTATATTAAGGCTTCTTTTAAACATCTTTGCTTTCAATAATTCCCCTCCTAAAATTTCTAATAATAAGGAAAATTAATGATACAGGGTGCCCGAATCACAAGGCATTCACTTCCTTTCTTAGCCTAGAAAAAACAAAGAAGCGATTCAAGATTATAATCTTAAATCGCTTCTAGATAATTAATTATATTAATAAAAATCTACTGAATAGCTTAAAACCTCTCCATTTGACCAAACTAAAGGTTTAGAAGTAGAACGCATACCAAACCATTGACTATCGGGATTCATAACTTGTGCTAACCCCCATTCAGCTGCTTCGATGTTCGTCTTGAACTCCATGCCACTATTACCTAGTGGCGTTACACGATATAATTCTTCTTCTGGACCAGTTTCGTTTCCTCCTGAACCATTATCCCCACCTGTTGGCGGTGTTGTTTCTGTACCCCCACCAGAAGAACCGTTATCGCCACCAGTTGGTGGTGTTACTGTATTTCCTCCGCCTGTTGAGCCATTGTCTCCTGTTGCTGGCGGTGTGACTGTACCTCCGCCTCCTGTAGAACCGTTGTCAGCGCCAGTTGGTGGTGTTACTGTATTTCCTCCGCCTACTGAGCCACTATCTCCTGTTACTGGAGGTGTCACTGCTTGTGAACCTTGACTATTATCAGAGCCAGTTGTCGGTGCTTGCCCAATTGGTTGACTTGGATCTATTTTATCTTCGTCTTTAACAACAGATTGCGCAATGGTTTCTCCTTGAGGATTTTGAACAGTGACTACATTACCTTCAAATACAAGTTTATTTCCTGCATAAATTAAATCTACATTTGCAATTGAATTTCTTTCTGCCAATGCCTTCACTGTCATGTTTGTGGCTTCTCCGATACCACTTAGAGTATCACCAGTGACGATCGTGTATTCTTTACCGTCTGTTTTTGCGATATCTGCTTTAATTTGTTCGACCGAACGTGGTGTCCATTCTGCGGCCTCTGCATTTTCCGTATGAATGGCTAACGCCATCCCTCCAACTGTTACTCCGACTGCTAACACTTTTAATAGTTTCATATATTCTCTCCTCATTCAGAATTTTTTATTTTATCATATTCAGCTTTTATCAATGCTTCTACCACGATACGCTGAGATATTTTAACTGGGATTACTTGGTCTTTAGACCAATGTTCTTGTATTTCCTTTAACATGTGAATTGTTTCTTCGCTTACACGTACACTTGGTGTCGCCATAATATTTCCTCCTAAGGCTAAATTCACTATACCACACTTTTGAGTGCAACACAAACTCAAAGTGAGTTCAAATAGTGAAATAGGTATTTTTATTTTTCATTCCCTTGTATTATACTAAATAAATAAAAAAAAGGAGGAACCGATGAAAAAGTATATATTCTACCTTTTACCTATTTGTTTTCTTACTTTAGCTGGAGGATTCTTGTATCAATCGAATCAAATTAGATCTGAAAATGTCACTCAAGAGGAATTTTCTAATACATCTCCTAGATCCCCCTTTGAACAACTTCAATATGCAATCAAGTCCGATCTTACTGACTTAGGTGAAGCAATGATCACCTTTGTTCATTTTGAAGACGTCAATCAGGCTATTCTTGCGATAGGTGACGAAGAAATTCATTTCCCGATATCTGTCACAAACATTGATAAAAATCAATTTGAATTACTTGAATTAAATGGTAGTCCTTCTACTCTAACGATTGGCTCAACGTTTGGACTAGCTCAGGATAAGAATCAGCAACATTATTATTATCCATTAGAAAACGAATGATGCCTAGCCTAATAGTTGCCAGGGATCGCGTCCCTCTTAAAAAGAACGCTTAGGGTTGAAATATTTCAAGAGTAAAGTGTTGAGACTTTCAAAAGGGTATTCTTAAACTAATAAACTAAAAATTGGAGTTTGGATTTAAAGATCTCCCTGGCAACTATTAAGCTAGGATTCACTTAAATTAAAATAACTATAAATTAAGCATATCAAACCAAATAATTTTCGCCAAACGATAACCTGTGTTTTTTCATACAATTTTAATAAAACGATTGATTAATATAGACCAATTAACATTTTACTTGATAAAAACAATTTAATATTGGATTTAATTGTAAATAAATTCAAACCATTTTTTTTAAGATAACATTTTTAAATATATTAAAAATGAAAGTTCTTTACTTAGCAAAATAATTCACAATTTTCAAAGGAAAATCTGTCTTTTTAGTAATTCCGAAACATTTCTTCGGAAATAATTCCTGAAAGTTGGTTATGCTGTTTTCGTTGATGATAAGACTGGGTGATTCTTTCTCGATCGACAACGAAATAAATCCCTGCTTTCGACCGAACAATCTTTGCTACTGGCACTTCTTTCACTAGTCGCCCTTCTTCCAAATTATTCACGATTCTCAATGAATGGATATATCGTAAATGGATCAATTGCTTTTGGTATAAAGGGGTATTATGGACAACAGTATTCGTGACAATATATGCTCGTTCGCCTGGTAACACTTCATCATGTTTGAACTGGATATTACTTGCAAATAAATCTTCTTGTCCGATCACAAACTCCAAATCCTTCTTCTCTAACAATAGTTCTTCCAATTGGAACAACCGTTTCTTTTTATCTTTATTTCTCTTCTTTGCGGTAGCTTTTGGCATATATTTTCCCCTTTCGTATTGATATTACTCATAGCAAAAACGTCTTATATTTGCTAATTTTTGTAGAACCATTATTCGCAAGACTTTTACAACCGGAGAAGTCTAACTCCTAGGAAGGCAGGATATTCGCTCCTTATCTTTCAGATAAATCTTCGCAAATCCTTCCATGATTCTGGCACACCCATCTAGCTGGGTAACGGTCACTGAACCCTTTAGTAGCCATGCTGATTAGTTCAGAGGGGCGGTTCTACTCGCCCTATTCAATTTTATTTGTTGGTTGTTCGTCATCAACACCCAACAAGAATTTAAGATTTTATTGCTAAAAAATTAGCAAATATAAGACGTTTTTGTTTGAGTAATTATTTTTTTATTAGTTCGCCTGAATCATTAGAATACCAATGCGTGATCATTTGACGAGCAAATTCTTGATCCTCTTGCTCCTCGATTGCTTGATAGATTTTAAGTGCTGCTTTTTTTGGATCAGCTCTTTTATAACGAAAAATGTCATTTGCTTTAATTGTTTTTAAAGGCAGATTTGTTTGAATTCTTCTTGCAAGGATACTGCCTTTCTTATCGAAAACTAATTTAATTTGATCAAACAGCTCTTCTGTCGACCTTTCTCCAAAGTTTACCTCATAAGGTTTACCACCTTCATAAAAAATTGAGAATCTTAGAGCTTTCTCGTTATTGATTTTCCACCGTTGTCCATTAAAAAGCTGAACTATCACTCCCTTTGTTTCTAGTAAGTCAATCAATCTAACCACATAGCCTTTTGTCATCATCTTCAGATCCTTTCAAGTAGTTAATTTTAAAATAAAGGCAAACAAAAAGGAGGCATTCCACATGCGTGAAATCCCTCCTCAAAGATTGTAGTTGTCGACAACGCCCTATAACAGCTAATTTGATCCTCGTTTTACACGCACTCCCCCACTGAATCAAACATGTAAAAAAACGAATCGTATTAGTCCAAGGCCATACACATACGTCCTCACTCATCTTCTGAAAATCACCTTTTCAAACTGTCTTATAAAAAAAGATTTTAAAAAATAAGTAAAAACGAATGAATACCCCTTAGTTGTTTGTTATAATAGCAACGTTGTAGACATCGTCTACAATTATCAAGGAGCAATCCATTCAACATGCGACAATGTTGTTTGGACCCTTTGACTCTCAACGACCTTCAAACTGATTGGCGTCAGTATGAAGCGAGAGAGCAAAAGGTGCTCCTTTTTGTTTGCCTTCATTTCAAGAACTAGACTAAAATGTCTAGTTACTTTTCGACAAACAAAAACTAGTACTTTATTTAATTCCTTTTAACGATAACATGCTTCTTATCCCTCTTGCAACAATAAATTATCCTAAATCTATTTAGACACTACTCCCTTTGAAGAAAAATATCCTTTGATAAATCCCACTAATCCTTTATTTAATTTAAGAAATAAACGCATACCTAAAGGTTTTCTAACTAGAAATAATTTGTCTTAATAGTTATTCTAATTTATACTAAATTTAGACAATTTACCTAAAAAAAAGATAATAAAAAGTTTCACATGATTCTTTAAATAAATTGGTCTATTCGTTTATTTGGGATAAAAATAACTTTCTAAGGACGTGTTACTTGTGCGTCACGTGGATCAATTGGAAATGGAAACATAGTATTTCTCCTCCTTTTTTTTATTACTGTACAGCTTTTAATATTGACGTCAAATAAATCATACAACAAGTTTTTACAAAAATCTCCAAAAAACTGCTGACTTGTGAATTTCACAAATGGCCATTTTTTTGTTGACATTACTGAAAGGAAATGTTATGAACATTCATTTACTTATACGAAGACTACGTATTAAACAAGGTGTGAAGCAATCTGAAATTGCAAAAGGGATTATGGACACCTCTGCTTATTCAAGATTTGAAAGAGGTGAACGTGCGTTAACTTCAACCGAATTAGAGTTGATCATGTGCCGACTCAATGCCCATATAACGGATCTTAGCGACATCGAAAATATGGAAAATGCTGTCGCAGCAAAAATTAGAGAACTTACTCAAAAATCGATCACCAATGAGGTGGATTTAGACGAATTAAAAGAATTATACGATATTGCTAAGGCAGAGAAAGATCAATCCTTGCGATCTTACCGCAGTTTTTTATATATTAAACATCAATTTGAACAAACTGCACCATTCATTGAACCAATTATATCTGCAGAAATGGACAGACTTTTTGATCAAATACAAAGTAAAAACTATTTAACAAACTATTATCTCCAACTGATTGCAGATTTTACCCCTAAGTTTAAAATTGATCACTTAAAATTTTTTCTAGAAACTTTAAAAGATTATGAAGTAGATCATATCAGTTCAATTGATTGTCAATATTTACACGTACTTCCTGCCGCAATCTCTAACATAACCGATTCGTTGATTGATCATGCTGTTTTAGACAAAACCAATATTGATTTTGAATTATTAGCTAAGGCAGAAGAAAGTTGTGACAAACTCGGAGAAATTCTATCCTCTCGCCCAGTATTTAATTTCAGCTTATTATTTACTTTATTTAGAATTCGAATTGAATATTACAAAGCTTTGACTTCAGGCGAAAAAGAAGTCGCTATAAAAAAAGCTATAAACTACAAAAAAGACATAGAATTCATTGTTAACTTGAAAGACTATCACGGTGAAAAAATTAGAACCACAGCTGATATTGCGTTGTATAGTTTGAACAATTTAATCACTTCTGGAACACCTGGTGCAGTAGCCTATTTTATAGATTAGCTCTTTTTAGTTGATCACTTAATTTTCAACTAAAAAGACACGTCAGCTACGCTGAGACACACCTAGACACTTTCCCTAGTCACGACTGATCTTAACCTTCGTTGAGCCAATCATGCAAAGGGACTTTCGGTAATTCTTCGCTTGATTCAGCTTGTTGTTTTGCAGCAATCGGATTTTCCATAAACCAGTTCTTAACGTAAACAAAGATTAGATTTTGAATATTTTCAACTTTTTCTGTTTTCTGTTTTTGATAAGCTTTCAACAGAGTTTGATATAATTCTTGTTCGGCATTAAGCCCATAAATATCTAGATCCTCAAAAATAATTTTAGTTTGAGCGTCTTTTTCTGCTTTTGCTTTTGCGTTATGGATTGTCTGAACGGTTTTTTGAGCTTCATTGTAACTTGACGAGAATGTTTTAATCAAACTTAGTACTCGGTCAGGGACAAAGGTAGCAATGCTATTGTCTTTCATGATCGTTTCAAAATTATCAAGCAATAATTGATCTTGTAGGTGGTCTTTCTCAGTGTCTAGATTGTGTCTATTAGTGTCTAAGTTATTATTATTAAGTTCTTTGGCAGATTTTGCTAGTCCGCTATTATCAAGGGATTGAGAGCTTTTCGAGTGGGTAGCAAATTCTGCTAGTCCGCTATTATCAAGGGATTCGGAAGTTTTCGCTTCTTTAGACTGGGTAGCAAATTCTGCTAGTCCGCTATTATCAAGGGTTTGATCATAATTTTCTCTTTTCTGCATTAAATATACATCTTGATTTGATACTTCTAGTTCAGCTAAATAGAGTCTATTTTTTTCATTTTTACCAGTAGTTTTGTTGAATCCCATAGGCACTTGTTTTAGAAGGCCAAAATCTTCTAATTCTTTTTTTATGCTTGTAATACGTCGTTCGCTGCAATTCATCATATTGGCTAACTCTTTTCCAGTAAATTCGAAATAGAGATTCCCTTGCTCGTCAATTTGATTTTTTATTATAGCAAGTTCACTTCTTGCTTTTAATAGCATATATGCAATTTTTGCACCTTCCGACAATTCTTTATAAGTATCACTTTCAATAAAGACTTTTGGGTATTGATAGTATAATTCGTTATAAGCACGATTTGCTTTTAAATAATTAAAAGTACTCATTGTTTGCCTTCTTTCTTAAAAATTTATATATCAATTCTCGATTTTCAACAATTGAACTATATCACGTATTTAGACTTAATAAAACAACTACCGCATTTAAAGTATAAGTTATACATTAAAAAAATAAGTATAAGTTATACTTTAAATACAAATAATGTATAACTTATACTTTAAATATAATTATGATAATGCTGATTTAATAGCTAATATATTGGTGGACAATTAACTTATACTTTAAATATATAATGTATAACTTATACTTTAATTGTTGTTTTTATGGTATAAGTTATACTTTAATTTGAAGTTACAAGATGAAAAATTATTTTGGTAGCTTATCAAATTCTTCTTGTATTTCTTCTTTTATATGTTCTTCTTTTGCTACTCCTAGTCTATGCTGGATATATGAATCTGCTAATGTATTCACGATTTTTTCAAAAGAAATTCGTCCTTTTTCACTTTGCAACTCTGTCATATAATCTTGTAAAATTGATAGTTTACTATTTAATGCTGGAGAGATCTTTTTGGGAACTGATACTTTATTTCTTGTATCAGTAATTGAAACTGGTCGGCCTCTTTTTTTAAAAGATATATTTTTTGTGTTACTCAATGCACTATTACTAAAGTTAAATTCACCGGATATATTTACGTCTTGTCGTTTGTTATTTGGTAATAAAGGTTCAAACTCACCATTTTTCATTGTTTTAGGAATATCAAAGTCTTTAGGCATTACCTATACAACTCCTTTTATTTATTTAAAAACTCTTGTCTGGCATCCAGTTCTGCCAAAATATTTATAAATACTTGGTGTGCTTTATAATCCCATTGATCAAAATTTCCATTTTTATATTTCCTTAATTGTATGCCAATTTTAGAGTATCTTCTCAATCTCTTTTGATAGTGAATAAGATTTTTGGATACCACAGTTCCGTATTTTTCGATTGCTTCTTCTAATATTTCTTTATCAAAATCATCATTTGGTTCTACCATACAAGGTACAATATCTATAATTTGTAAATTAAGATTATATCTATCGACCATGAATTTTTGATAATTTACATATTTGTTAACTCCTTCCAAAGATTCTTCGGCTGTCTGAAATGAAATTATCGAATAGTCTGACGCTGCCATAGCATTATCGGAAAACTCGCTAATTGTCGGTGGAACATCAATAAATATTTCTTGATAGTTGTTCTTTATTGGTAGAAGTAATTTTTTTAAGACTGTAACTTGATCTAATTCATTTTCATGTTTGTTCGCAAAAGAAGAGAACGATCGAAAACTTGTGTCACATGCTAGTAAATCAAGGTTTTCATTTATATTAATAATACTACTTGCTAATTCTCCCTTTGCAATACCAGTTGTTATAGTAGTGTTGATAGTGGTTATACCAAAAGTTCTTGCAATAACTTGTGTTAAGTTTGCTTGTGGATCTAAATCTATAATGAGTGTTTTTCTATTTCTTATAATTGCATTGTCATAAGCAAGCATGCTGACAATCTTAGTTTTACCAACGCCGCCTTTGAAATTGCCAACTGTAAATGTAGTTCCTTGAAAATTATCCATATAAATCCTCCTAAGCCTTAATTGATATTTAAAGTATAACTTAAATATCAATTAAGGTCAACAATAAAAGTATAAGTTAAATATTGATGTATAAGAACGCTGAAATATAGGTAAAAAAAATTATAAGCTGTACTTTTTTGTTAAAGGTATAAGTTATACTTTTAATCATTAAGGTATAACTTATACCTTAATGATTTGGTCAAATATAAATTTTTAATCTATTTGTGTCTTTAATTTTCGCTGCTGATTTGAAGTAAATTGATTTATAGTTTCATAAATTTATATAAATATAAAAATATAAAATTTTCTATCCTTTTTAAATACGAAAAAGAAACATATTTATTATTCAATATGTTTCTTTTTCTTTTTCCCTGTACTAATCAAATAAGCATCATAATCTTCTTGAAGTAGTAGTAGTTTATCATACAGATCAGACATGTTTAAGCTTGCCGCAAGCCCTAAATCATAAATGAAACCTACAGGTAGTGATTCAACTCGTCGATTCCGTGTGATCCAACTAGCAACAGTACCTTGACTATAGCCATAAGACTCACAAAATTGATCGACAGTAACTCCTAGATACTTGATAATAAATACGTTGATTGGGTGGGAATAAACAAAGGTATTTCGAGACATGGTGGGTGAGCCTACCTCTCTTACTATTATTGCGTTCGCAATAATATATTAACGTTTATAACATGCTATTGTCTACTTTTTTTATTCATTGGGGCTAATCCCTAAATAAGCTTAATCCTTATTACTTTTCTATTCTTTCTTCATCCATACTAATGATTCGTCTTCTACAAAATATTCGCTAAATTCTTGTTCACTAATGACTATGAACGTGCCTGGGAAGAGCTTCAGAAGGACTTGTCCGTACTCTAACGCAATCATGCCACGCGCTGTTTCAAAAGCTACTTTCCCATTTTTTGAGAATTTCTTTGTTTTTTTAATTTCCGTATTCCCACAAAAAGTGACCAAACAGCTGTATTGCTCTTTAGTATACTTCAAATATTCAAATGGTTTTTCATTAAAACAATTCCCTGTCGCTTTTATTCTCGTTTGCTGTTTTTCTGCTAATAACCAACTTTTCTTAGTCGAATGCTCTTGCAAGCGTGCTTCTACTGAAATAATCGAGCCATCTTCTTGTTCTAAATAAATAGAAGAATAATAATCCTTAGAGATAGGAACTGCCTTGCTTAATTCTGAAATCTGTCTCCCTAATAAACGACAACCCGTTTCCTGGGCGAACGTATAAACCAAATATTCTGAACCATCTTTGAACAAGAAAGAATAGACTTGATACACTTTTTTTGGCTTCGCCTTTTCCTTTTTGGGGACTGCGGCCAACTGTTGAATCACTGGTTGTTTCACTTCGTGTGTTTTTTCATACTGCATTAATTGTTTTAAAGTAGGCTGTAGCTTATCTTGGATTTCTTGATACTTCTCACAGTATAGACAATAACGATCCTTCCCGATCGGATGAAACAAATCCGGATCAGACTTATGTTTCTTTTTGATTTCTTGCAATTTCTCCTCGTAAAAATATTTCATTGTCAGCATTTGTTTGTACTCTGATCGATTCAATTCTTTTACTCCTTTTGTATATTATCTACACATAATAATTTTTTTCTTCAAATAGCTTTCTATTTATTCTATCACACATCAATTCTCTTTATTTTCAGTAGAAAAGGGATCACTGAAACAACTAAACAGAAAATAGCGTTAGATTTTGGAAAGGGTGATTTAGCATCTATTCGACTTTCCTTACCGCTATTTTCTGTACAGATGATCCAGTGATCCCTAAAAAGCCTTTTTGCTCCCAGTACTTCTCTAACTTTCTTCATACGGCGCAATATAATAGTAGAAACTATGATACCCTGCGCTAGCTTCCACATAAAAGGTAAAGCATTCAACGCCAACCTCGTTAATCAATTGTTGCCCATATCCCCAAATTTTCTCTAGTAATTCTTCATAGCAAATATAGCGCCATTCGTACTGCTGAATGATATTCATAGCTGACTCCATTTATCTAACTCCTGGATTTCAATGTGGCGAATTTCATCGTAATGGACCTTATGTTCTCCAATAAAAATACCTAGTTCATCATAACCATGAATTTCTCCCTTAATATCATCCGGATAGTAGCCTTCAGTATCACGTTCTTCCTTTTGGATACAAACAACTTTTCTTTTCAGGACAGCAGCGTTCAATACTTCCGTAATCTCTTCAGTCGTCATTTGTTCTTTGGCCAAGTTTTGATTTGCACGCTGCTCGACGTCGGCATCGATCTTTTCTGTGTGATCTGAAAGATAAAAGCCTGCCCATTTCAAACGTCCTCGATCGTTATATTCAATCATTATTAAGCCCTCCATTGCCCCCAGCATGTCCACCAACCAATGTACTTCTAGTAATACTACGTGCGCCTTCTAACTTAGAAGAAGCGTGTACAATCGACGTAAATCCATATTTCTGTCGGATCTTGTCGATAATCTTATCTAGTTTTTCTTCATTAATCTGTTGTTGTGGATCACTAAACAAATCAAGCTGAAGCGAATCGGTATAAACGAGCTTACTATACGTAATTCCAACGTGCCTTACTTCTTGTCCTTCATAATATTTGTTGAATAGATACAGGCAGTAGTACTGAAGCTCTTTCGTATTATCAGTGAGTGGGATTTTCATTTGGTGCGAAAACCCTGACTTTGATTCCAGAATCGACGTACCTATATACAAGCGAACACAACCAGTCTTGCACTTATGCTGCCGAATACGTGCAGCCACTTGTTCTGCCATTTCCTTCACCACGATCTCAACTTCTTCTTTCCTCGTGTAGTCCTTCGGTAGCACCTGAGAATTCCCATAAGATTTCTCTTTGGTTGGTTCTGGCGGTTCTGCGATATCTGTCCGATCAATCCCATTCGCATGAAAATAGAGCTGTAGTCCAATAACCCCTAGTTGCCTCTTAAGCGCGTATGGGTCCCAATTGGCTAAATCTTTAATACTCAGAATCCCCATATGGTTCAATCTTTTTTTCATGCGTGATCCGATACCCCAAAAGTCCGTCATTTCTTTAATCGTCCAAATTTTTTCTGGCACATTTTGATACGTCCATTCCGCAACAAATCCTTTATTATGCTTAGCTTCATTATCTAAGGCAAGTTTAGCCAAAAGTGGATTATCACCGGCACCGACAGTTGCAATCAAACCAGTTTGACGGTAAACGTGTAACTGTATCTGTCTTGCGAGCTGTTTTCTTCTCTCACTTCTTGTACCACGTGTTGTAAATAAGTTCAGCGATTTTGTTACCTTTAGAATCGACTCATCGATCGAATAAATCAATAAGTCCTCATCTGCGACGTACTGACGAAAAATACTATTTACTTCCATATTTTTTTTGATATATAGGTTCATTCTTGGCGGAACAATGTGTAATTCTTTAGGCAAAGGATAAGGTAGATCACGAGGTCTACTAACGTTTGTGATTCCATATTTACTTTTGGCAGTTGGTGACGCTGCTAAAGTAAGTCCTGACCCTGTATTATCTGCTCGACTCATCACAACTAAAGCAGTTGTTAATGGATTTAAATTTCTTTCTACACACTCAACACTCGCATAAAACGACTTCATATCAATTAAGTAGTAATCATTTACTGGTTCATTTGAGTAATCAAGCATAATAATCTCCCCCATTTCAATTCGATTATACAAACATATGTTCGTTTCTGTAAAGGGGAACATTCTAAAATAACAAAAAAGTCAGACTAATTGTCTGACTATAATAAACCTACTTATTTTTTTCATTTAGCAATTGGAAGTCTTGATCAACGAATTGGTAACAATTCCCACAATTTTTACATTGATATTGTTTCGTTTGAATATTTTGCTGAATCAGCTCACCGCAAGCACAATCGATCGATACAGCCGTTCTTCGTTCTAATCCATATAATGGACGTCCCCAAAAAGTATAGCCTAATTGTTGTTCTTTCATTTACTTCGTTCCCCCCTAAAAATATGTCTATTCGTAGCTGGTATGACGCTTCGTTCGACTAATGATACCTCTTAACGTGTGAATCTGACCTTAGAATGCTCGTACGAACATCGGCTTTTTGTTTTTCTTCCTTTTTACTATAATACATCTTCATTTATAGATTTCAATGCTGATTATTTTAGAAAAATCCTAGTTTTTTTGACTATAGTGACATTACTTATAAAAATTCAACGTATTTGCAACTTTCACTTTGCTTTGCTATAATTAAGACAACAAAAGGAGCTATGCGCGAACATAACTCCTGTGTAGAACCGTTAAAAAGACGGTGACTGAAATAAATAATTTTTTTCAAACCATCTACTCTCGGTCAAAGTGTTAGATGGTTATTTTTTTTGGTCTTTATGGTCAATAATCAGCAAAACTAATGTCGCAAAAGCGATCATCAGTTGAATTGCTTCAAAAGTTGACACGTGCCTACTCCCTTCTAGGGATAAAGCTATGAACCATAGGCATCACCCCTTTTTAAAGAGATTAGCCACCATCTTTTCACTTTTCTACCTCACGATTATACCATATTCAAACGGCATAAATCCTACTATCTTTCACATCTTCTTTTGCCAGTAAGTACTGAGCTTCCCACTTTCAATTTTTGAGGAAATTTATTTTTAATTATAGCCTTTTTCAAATATAAACTAGAAGTGCTGTCCTCATATTATTTATTTGATTCTTTCTCTTTTAAGTAATTTAATACTTCATATTCTTCAACATGTTTCCTTACAAAAGAATTATAAGCTGAAACACCTAAAACTATAGCAATGAATGTTAGTATCGAATAACTAGCAATATTCCAATTGCCATAAAATATTGCTGGTAACACTTTTTGTGGAAGACCTAGTACAAAAAATGAAATATAACAGATCATAAATACATTTAATAAGCTTTTTTTTCTATCTAATTCAACTTTTTTTTCTGCAATTATGACATTCAAGTCACTAGTTTCCATACTCATAATTTTATTATAGTATTGCTGCATATTTTGATTTGAAAATTTAGTTTCTTCCATAAGAATTCCTTTCTTGCAAAATTATATTTCTTGTATGACATATTTTTATCCTCTAAACCATAGTATAGTTTACTACTTATAATACCCTATATCTTGTATTGTACCAAACAATGGTAATTTTAAGTGTACCCTAAATAGACACGAATATAACATTGAAAAATATGGTTTTCCAATGTATGATTAGGGTGTGTTTTATATAGTTCGAGAAAGCAGGTAAAAATTATTGAAAATTGCATATATCCGAGTTTCATCGATCGATCAAAATGAACAACGACAAATTGAAGAAATGAAAAAGTTTGGTGCTGAAAAAATTTTCATCGAGAAACAGTCTGGAGCGACTATTAGTCATCGGCCAATTTTCCAGGAAGCTTTAGATTTTGTCAGAGAGCAAGATATTTTTATTGTGGAAGCCATCGATCGACTTGGACGCAATTATGACGAGATTATCGATTCAGTTAATTACCTAAAGAAGAAAAATGTGCGACTCATTATCAGCAGTTTGCCGATTATGGCTGAAGCAATCGGAAATCCTCTCCTGGATAAATTCATCAAAGACTTAATCATTCAAATCTTAGCCATGATTGCTGAACAAGAGCGTACTGAATCTAAACGACGCCAGGCACAAGGAATTAAGATTGCTAAAGCGAATGGCGTTTATAAAGGACGTCCTAAGTTATACAGCGCAGACACAAAAGATCCCCAACGTCGCCTTGTTTATAAAAGCATCGTTGAAGATCTTAATAAGGGAATTGCTATTTCAAAGATTGCAAAAAATTATAACATTACTAGACAAACAGTTTATAGAATAAAAAACGATTTGTAAGTATGGTAAGGAAACAATTTAATAGGCCCACTTTATTCTTAAATATTTAAAAACACAATAAATTAAACTTCAACTTGGCAAATAAATCAGATTATTTAAATATACTTGATTGACTTAAAAATGCTATTAGCAAAATAATATCCCTCTACATAAACAAAGTAGAGAGATATGGAAATATTTTTATATTGGGGCATGACATCTTTGACTGTGAGCACCCGATAAAGCTCCTTCAACTAACTGACTCGAAAACCCTAGTTTATTCAAGCCTTCGCTATCTTTTGCCAACATCACAGTTCTTTCTTTACCTTGTACATTGTATTTATCCAAGACACTTTGAGGACTATCCATAAATTCACCGACAACATCCATATTTCCCTGCAAATCTGCAACCAGTTTCTTCAATTCTTTAGACATAATACTGCACCTCCGTAAATTTTATAATTATATGATAACATTCATCAATAATCACTTCAATAATCTGACTATTCTTTTATTTCTGATTTTTTCTTTTTTTATATTTACTTCATAATGAGAAAAACCATCTAGCACTGTCAAATGCATTCCATTGTGTTTTTTTACAAAATAGTTAATTTGTGCAATCGGACAAGTTTTATCTTCACTTCCATGAAGAAACCTTATAGGTAATAATTCTTTCATTGCCAGATTTTTTTCTGGAGAAAATTTCCTATAATCAGAAAAATACTTTTCAATAAGATTTCTCGAATCTGAACAAAGATACATATAAAATAAATTTGTGAATCCACTAACAGAGACTATTCTTGCTATACTAAAATTAATAAATTGAGAGAGACAGATTGCGATATAAGCTCCATAACTCTCACCATATATTTTTATTTTAAATCCTTGAGAATCATAATAGCTAACTACAGATTTTACAGCTTCAATATCAACAACACCTCCGTTACCTATTAACTCATTTTCATATTTTTGGGAATATCCTGTACTTCCAGGGAAATTTACTAAACAAATATTATTGAAATTATGATAGAAATCAAAGATTAAATCTAAGTATTCATGATTATAGTGATATTTAGGCCCTCCATGCAAACATATCAAAAGTGTATCGTCATCTCTATTAATGTGAGTTAAACAAGGAATTTTTTTTTCACCAATTATTTGATGTTCAAAGAAAGAAAGGGGGAAAGTAAGTTGACTAGTCATCTTTAAATAATTTAATTCTCTTTCAGGAATACTGTAATAAACTAGCATTGAGCTATTCAAAGTTGAACTACATAAAAGAATCAATGTTTTGCTATCAAGAAAATAACAATTTTTTACAATAAAATGTAATGGAATATTTAATTTGTCTTGGTTTACAAATACAATATTGCCTCCTCTATCATTCGTAACAGATAAACTCAAATTTTTATAAGTATCATACAACAGAGTATTATAATCAATTGATCTGACGTTATTTAAGAACCCAGAGGCATTACAATTAGGCACATAAAAATGTTTCACTTGATTTTTTTCTTTATAGATAAGCTTTCCTTTTTTTATACCTATTGGCACTACCATAAAAGATCTTTCACATATCATATCTTTCTTTTCAAATGGATACAGCGAATAATAAAGTCTATAATTACCTGTTTTACTTAGCATATTTGCAATTATACATTTACGATCATTAGTAAAAAAAATGCTTAGGATTCTCACTCAATCACCTTCTATCGTTCTGTTAGCACTAAACTCATCTTGGAAACAGCAAATGACGAAATACTTATCATAATCAATGTAGCTAAAAATACTAAAACGATGATTAATAAACTATTTGCTGGTGTAGCAAATACTATAGACCTTATTGCATACAGTTGATAAGTTAACGGATTAAAATAACCGATAACTTTAATAAATGTAGGAACATTTGTAATTAAATAAAATGCAGGAGCTGTAAACCCTAATGGAGTAATAATAAACGAAATAATTGAATCTCTTCGCTGATAATCATTAATTTTCATCGTAATTAACGCGGCTATGGATGTCCAAAAATACAAGACAATTATCACAACTATTATCCCTGCCAAATAATTGATTAGACCAATTGAGCTTCCAAACAAAGTAGCTATGATATAAAGTACACTAGACTGAATACATATGCCTATAGTAGGATACATACTCATTCCTATAATGTAATAAAATGGTGAAACTCCACTTTGACGTTTCAAAGCTAATAGACCATATCTTTTATCTATAGTAATTCGATAAATTGTTTGAGTCATTTGTGAAATAATCAATATTCCCAAAATCCCAGTTAAAGCATAATCGGCATAAGAAATTGTTTTCCCCTCATAGGCAATATTTGTAACAAAACTATTGATACCTAAGACAATAAAAATATAGTACAAGATCGGTTGAACCAATTGTGATATGATCAATCCTTTGTTTCTAAGAAACGCATTTAGCTCATTTTTTATAATGATTTTTAATCCCTTTATTCCTAAATAATGTTGCTCCCTAAATTGACTTGGCATCATTTTAAAGACCCCCTTCTCTATAATGAATGTATAAGTCTCTTAATGACATAGTTTCCTTAACAATTTCATCTATTCTAAAGAATTCTTTTGTATCCATAAACAATTGTGTTAAATCACTTTCCTGATTTAATATAAATCTATACTGAAAGTTGTCTAAACCTGTCACAGCAATACCTTTTTCATTTAACTTATGAATAATTTCTTCATCAATTGATCTATCAGTAGTAATCTTGTAACTTTTTTTAGGCGCGTTTTCAATCAAGAAATTTTTTAGATCCCCCGAGTATAAAACCCTTCCTTTATCTATCAAAACTAAATTATCACAAAATTCTTCTAATAAATGTAAGTCATGTGACGACACAAAAACTGATTTCCCTTTAGCTGCTTCTTTTTTTAAAAATGACAACAACCGATTAGATGTTTCTGCATCTAGTCCTGTTGTTGGCTCATCTAACAAATAGAAGTCAGGCTGGTGAACAATGGAGCGTGCAATTTGAACACGTTGTTGCTGTCCCCCAGATAGTGCATCTACAGGTTTATTTTTTAAATCCGATATACTTAATAAATCTAAGGCTTTTTCGGTCAATAATTTCCCTGTTTTTGCATCTATTCCTGCTAATTGACTGCCTAAGTAAACGTTATCCCACACATTTGTGTACCAATCCATCACCTGAGTCTGCGGTGAAAAACCTATAGTTGCAAATAATCGTTTTTCTATAAAATCTTGATTAAATTTTACTGAACCCGTCGTCGGAGTTTGAATCCCAGCAATAATATTGAATAAGCTTGATTTACCTGCTCCATTATGCCCAACTAATGCTACTATTTCACCGGTAAATATGGAAAGATTAATGTCTTTTATCGCAAATTTTTCTTCATATTTTAGACTTAAATCTTTTATATCTAATATATTTTTTTTCATTACTAAACTCCTTTTCTAAGGTATAATTAATTAAATCTTACTTAAAAGAGAGGGATTCTAATATGGCTGAACGAACCATCGATCAGAAAATTCAGAATGTTTTAAAAAATTTTATTGATTCCTATAAGGATAATCGAAGTCTCACTCCCCAAACCTCCTATTTATTTTATGATTTTATAATTCTATCCTACCATAATAAAAGAGAAAATCGTTACAGTATTTCTACGTTGTCAGAAATATTATTAGCGGAAGATATTGAAGCAAATTTATTAATAAATATATACGCTCATTCCCTTTATGTATTAGCATTGAACGATGGCAAGCAAATATATGGTAAAGGATTTTTAATATGAACTACTATGATCGAGTTAAGAAGCAACATGGTATCTATTTTAATTTATTATCTAAATATAACTTACATCCCCTAAAAAAAGATCACTGGATTTATGCATACAAACAATTGTATAACAAAAAAAAACAGGGATTTAAAATTCATTTAAGTGCTAATACTAATAATGCCATTAATATAGCTGAAAAATTTTTAAACTATAATAAAACAAAACAACTAGACTTTAAAATCGTTTCTACTCTAGCAAAATTTGACATACAAAATACTGGGGCATTAGGATATTCTCAAATAGGAAAGTTAATCACTATTTATCCAAACGATGATGATGAATTTCTTTGTACACTTAATGAGCTAGAACTGATTTTCAAATCAGACTTATCTCCTGAAATCCCTTCAGATTTTAGATATATGTTAAGTTCTGTGGTTAATTATAGATATGGGGAAATAGTTGTAGACCCTAATTTCAATGACCCTAGAGACAAAACTATTCCGAGCGATATAATTATACCTGTAGACGATTACTATATTCCCAGACTAAAAGAAATTCCTAAACACTTATTGCTATTTAAAGTTATAAAGAAAACTGGTAAAGGTGGAACATATCAATGCCTTGATTTAAAAAGAAATGAGCTAGTACTATTAAAACAAGGTATGCATCAAGGTGATTTAACAATCAATAATGTGGATACTATTAATCTTTTATCTTTAGAAAAGAGGAGCCTCTTAAAACTAAATAAAGAAACTCAATTTCCAACGTTTATTGACGATTTTTATTTAGAAAACTCTTATTTCTTGGAAATAAATTATCTAAATAAAGAGACTCTATATCAATTTATGAAAAAAGAACCGTTATCTCCTGAAAAAATAAAATTAATTATTTTAGAAATTATTTCAGTAGTTAAATTACTCCATGAAAAATATAATATTATTCATAGGGATATTTCATTCGATAATATTTTAATTGATGAACATCAGGAAATTTCTTTGATTGATTTTGAATTTTCCTATGATCTGAATCAATGGAATCCACCTTCTATTATTATGGGTACTCCCGGATTTTATAACGTAAACCGATTAAATATAGACCGATACACAGATGTTTACAGCCTTATCAGTCTATTATATTTTATGGATAATTTCGATCTATATTGTAATTATAAAAATGACCACAACAAATTAACTTTACAAAGAAATTCAATAGATAAAGGTACTAGTTCTTTTTGTTTTATCTATTTACAAGCTCAGTCTCATTCCGCTAGGTATTCATTAGATATGCTTGAACATGATTTAAGGACCCTAAGCGTTTAATTTATTATAGTTAAACTCAACTAATCTGCACAACTTAAATGTCCCCTATCAATAAATTATATTCTATTGAATAACGCTAAGTCCGACAGGGTATACTCTGTTGGACTCCTGTTGTCTATTGAATGCATTGTTTAACTGAATATAGTTTTATTAAATAATTCTATGAAAAAAGAAAGTTGCTTAAATTATATAAATATAAAAAGATTGTCTAGAAATTATTTTTTCTAAACAACCCTTTTACAAGTTTATTTTTAGACTACATTAAATACCATCGAATATTTGTTTTTTGTAATCAGCTCATTACCACAAATTTCCTTGAAGTACGTACGATAGTCCGTCTCAACAATCCGAAGGATCTCTTTTATTGGCAATTTGCTATAGTCATAACAAATCAATTCTGCCATTAGTGTTAATTTCGCATCTACCCCTAGGATCTTCGGGAAATTTTCCGTAAAATTATCTGGTGAAATCGTACTTATTAATTGATTGAGTTGCTCGAATTGTTGCGTTAGGTACTCATTCAATTTTTCTGTTTCCCTTTTATCTTGTGGCATGCTTTCTTGCAACTGAAGCAGATAACTATCCTTCGTTATTGGTATTTCCATCTTTTAGACTCCTTTCTAATTGACAGGATAAAATTTATCTATTGATGGATCCACAGGAAATCACGCATAATTTTGTGGATCATTTTGGCAGATAGTATGTTTCATTAAAGAAACAACAGATGTAGAGAGCAATCTTTTAATTACTAGGAACAGCGCTCAATTCCCACGTCAGTGTGCTTTTGTAGGTTGTAGCCTCGGGAGTTGCTCCTCTGGGTACCGTAAGCGTCACGCTCTCCGATGCTGTTTCTCCATCGCCAAAGCGATAAATCCAAGTTCCTTGCCCTTCATCACCCTGAGCCATCAATAATACCCGTTTAACACCTGGAGTCAATGCCAATGGATTGGTCTGTTGGAGTTCAGGTGCTATACCATCTTGTGCAGTAGCTAATTGTTGGTTCGTTAGGCGCAGTTGAGCACCCGTCAACTGATGGCCTACTTCATTTTCAAATTGTGTTTTTTGCGTAACCGCTAATTGCCAGCCATGGCGTTCTGTATCTGACCTACGGTCACTAACTTGGATATAGTTGGGGCGTTTCTCAATTTCATTAACGGTACCATCTTCATTCAATAAACGTTGTGTTTGCGCGAAATAAGTTTGATCTCTCGCCGAGATACCTTGCGTACCAAAGTGGAATTGCGAGACAAAATCGATACTTAACCTTCCCTGATCTTCAGGAAGCTGTGGTTTATTTTCTGGATCAATTTCTGTCTCTGGATCCAAGGGATCCACTGGTACGACATTAGATGCTTCATAGATATAAGATACCTCAATCGTCTCTCGAGAAAATTCACCTACTTCATTGGAAGGCCTTTTTATTAGTTGATAACCAGAAATCTGTTTGTCTTTTGTTTGATAATTTTCACCTAGCAGTCCCGTAATGACTTCAGGATCTGCAATCTCATTTTCCTCTGTATCAATATACTTTGCGATAACGGTTCGTGTCATTTCTTCAACAGGGCGACTGCTCATTCGAGAATATGAGGCCAATCCGGAAGCATCGTATAATTTTTGAAAACGATCATTCGTTGTCGTACCAATAACCGAAGCATTGGCACCAGATAGTGACGCATGAATATCAGAAAATACTATAGAAGCCTTTTCTTCTTCTTGTAGTCCTAAATCCCACAAGGCTAAATTTGTCGAATCAATGCTAACATTAATATCTCCATCTGTTATTGTACCACCGGATAAGTTTTTGATATCAATCAAACTACCTCTCATTATCTCTATGTTATTAGTACTCTTACTAATTATTCCAGAACTCCAGTCACTGGTTAACAAGAATTCACCTGCATTCCCAATTCTGATATTTTCTATCGTTCCTAATCCGTTATTCGTAATATTCATATTTGCTTTTCCTTCAACATTTAAATTATTTAGGCTTCGAATTGGATTACCTAACAAAAAAGTATTGTTTAAATTGAATGTTGACCCTTGAGAAATATTAAATGATGTTAAACTGTCACTAAAATCTAAAACTCCATTTGTAAGATTAAGAACACTATTATTAAGTATCTCGATTGATTGTACACTAATAAATATTCCAGGCAATGATTGAGCTAAGGTACCGGAAAGTTTACTTAAAGTATTTACGCCTCCATCAAATATTACAGAATAATTTGATGTGGATGCCGTCCTATTGGAAAAAACAATCATGTTATTGCTAAAATCAAAATCGCGTAATCTAATTTGTACATTGCTACCATTTACATGAATAGCTGTATTAGATGGAGGGAGATTTGTACGAAATACTAAGCTTGTTAATCCTAGAACAGAATTGTTCCCCAATGTAATTTGAATGTTTCCTGTATATAATTGAAATCCATTTCCATTAATTTCAAGATTTCTTGTCAGTGTATTTAATGATTGACTTAAAGAAATATTATTAACCAAATTAATTCTGGTCACACTCGTGTCATTGAAAGCATTTCTGAACTGAGTTTCTGTGCTAACAGTGGTGTCTGAAATATCCTCAGATTGTTCTTGATCTGTTGTAAGTTCTTCTTCTGATAACACTTCTTGTCTATTAATCTCAATCATTGCTGTTGTATCTTCCAAAAACAACTCGTAGTTTCCTTCTGATTCAAATACTAAAGGAAGAACAAACGTAGTTCGAACACTCTCTGATTGAACAATCCATTCATAAGGCTGCTCTTCTTGTACAACTGAAGTTCCTTCTGATAACTGATCTTTGATGATTGTTGCTTCTTCGGGTAATCTAATCTTTACTTCAGAGACTTCTTGATCAGAAGAAATTGTCACATTGATTGGGGAATTGACGATTCCTTGCATGTCGGATTGTTGAAAGTTAAAGTTAGGATCATTAGTTAGTTCTTCTAAGGAGTTTTGGGTAGAAGAAAGTTCAACTGGTTCATGTTCATCGGTGTCCATCGTTGTCTCTGCGGATAATATGCCGATCGGCATGAAAGCTGTTTGAATCACTAGAATTGTCGTCCCTAAAAGAAGCATCGTTCTTCTTAATCTTGAACTCATTACATTCCCTCCGTCTTATTCGTTTGCTCTTTTTTTCTTTTATGGATAAATAGGTAAAGAATGATTCCGAATAATGACACAAGTAAAATGATTGAGCCAATCATCCACCAATTAATACCTGAATCAATCGTGACATCTGCACGATTCAATGCTCGCGCTTCATCTGCATCAATCGTAAATTTTCGTTCCCATTGCCATTCCTCTTCTCCTGAACGTGCTGTCATTTTTAATAGATACTCGCCACTACGAAAGCGATCGCCTTCTAAAGAAATCGGAAAATTGAAATTAGAGTTTGGTGCCATTTGCATTTGCTCTTGACTGGCTTGGTATAAAATATCCTCTTCGCCAACTCGTTGCACCGTTGCTTCAACTTCTAAGCGATTCACGAATGTTGGGGTGAAGTTTTGTAGATTCGCACTGATCACATTACGGTAGTTGAGTTGATCGGCAAAAACATCTAACAACTCTAAATCAGGTTGTACAGCATCTTGTTTGTTGCTCACCACCACCCCGATGATATAGGCAAACTCATTTTGGATGGAGACTCCTTCTTCGTTACTCGTCTCTTCTGTTGTTTCTTCTTTGACTTCTTCGATCCGTAAGCCACCTGCTAAGAATCCTTCGAAGGCTTCTTTGGGCATCTTTAGATCAAGGGTCACTGTTTTCGTTTCGTTTCCTGCAAGTTCAATGATTTCGGGTTGTTCAATCAACTCACCCAGCGAATGATTGAGCGTTGGATCGGATTCTTCCGCGTCTTGTCCGTACTCCACGACCCCCATCACATTCGTATACGCAGTATGTGGCGTGATTTTGATTTTCTTTGCTTCGGCATTGGCGTTTTGTAGTTTCAATGTCAACTTTTCTGTCGCATCTGGCGCAAGGTTTAATTGAAAATAACGATCATTTCCTGACTTTTGATTTTCTGAGAACTCCGGCGTTACATAAAAATTCAAGGTTCCTTCTTCTGCCCCCACGCGCATCGGTGCCAGCAAACTAACCAATAATAGAACCAGTATCATCCCTACTTCTTGGATTTTCTTTTTTCGATATGTATTTGCTTGTTTCATTCGTTTACCCCTTCCTTTAAAGAGAGTAGCGCTACAAAATTGTAACGCTACGTCATTTGTTTCTATGATCTAAAATAGCTTGCCTTCCACCGATTCAGAATCTAGATTATGCTTCACCATTTTCTTCGTCTACACCACTACTACCAGGGGTATTGGATAATTCCCAAGTTAGTGTTGATTTGTATTGTGTCGCATCTTTCGCTGTCTTACCAGGAACAAATAATTGGATTGCATCATTGGTCACTACATCCTTCTCTGGATCCGCCTCTTGCGCATCTAGGTCTGCTTGGTTCCCCCAAACAACGGAAGATACCCCTGCCCCTTTATCTTTTTCAGCTGTCATCACGGATACCGCAGAAGCATTTGGCATCAATTTCAATCCACTTGTATGCGCTCCTGGTGCATTTCCAGCCGTGTTTCCTTCATACTGGATTCTTGGATCCAACAATGAAATCTCTGCACCGATCAGTGTATCATTCACCGTTGTATTCGTTGCTTTAAAGTCGGTCATGCGTACTTGTAGATCCCAACCAGCATTCGTTCCACGAACATCTTGTACTTGTGCAAAACTGACATAAGGAACTTTGTTTTCCTCACCTGTTGTACCAGCTTTTTGTTGCTTTTCTGCGATCATATTATAGGTTTGATCTTGATTTGAGATCACTTGTGACCCAAAGTTCATGGTGGCAGCTTTCATGATCGATAAAGGTCCGGTTGTTCCTGGTACTTCAGGATTAATATCAACGTCTGGCTCTGTTTCTGGCGGCACAACGACTAGCTCTTCCTCTTCATTTGGTGTAAATTCAATTATTCCATCTGTCTCTACCTTAGTTACTGCTTTTGATGTTTCTTCGGGAGTTTCAGGTGTTTCATCTGCGAAAGCTGTCAGTCCTCCTGCAAAAATGGTGGAGCTTAACGCTGCAATGGTTGCTAATCTAACGAATTTCATGTATTTAAATCCTACTTTCTTGGTTTGTTTTTTTCGTTTTGTGTTTCCAAAAACTAAGAGTAACGACGATGATCAGAATACCCAATATTTTCCAAATATTCATCTGACTCTCGTTCGTTTGCGGTAATCTTTTATGCTCGCTCTTTGGCACTTCTGATGGTGCTTGGGCGATTTCTTTGGGAAAGGTTGGTTTTACTTCAACTTCGGGTGCTGGCTCTGGCGTTCCTGGTGTTTCATAGACGCCAGTAAAACTAACTGTTCCTTCTGTTTCTACCGACCGGACTTCTGTCCCATAAACAATCATTGGCACATACAGTTGAATAAGTAACATACCTACACTTAGTATGTATCTTTTTTGAATTTCATATCCCTCCCCCTATAATCCTTCTCACATAAGAGTTATTCACATTAACTCTCTGCTAAACAAGGTTAACACAGTACAAACTCTGAGAATATTCATGATTTTCACCAACTAGTGAACTTGCTTATACTTTATTTATACGTTGTTTCATTCGATACTTCGTTTCTTAGTACAGAAAACTAGAGGAAATACCTTAGTAGCTAAAACTTTCCTTTTAGCTTCTGTGTCAGGTTTTATCCATCTCATGTATTATTTTCACCTTTTTTTTTATGTTCTATCACCTCCCTTTTTAAAACTATCTCAAAAATCTTCGGTTTTGAGAAGAGCACAAAAAAAGACATCTTATAACATCAGATGTCTTGAAAAAGTGATTATATTAGGTTTTTAATTTAAGAATGTAAATAACGTATTTATATTATCAAAACCGAAGATTTTTGAGAATGAGCGTGCAAGGACAAAGCTAATTAAGACTCTCTTGCTTTAACAATAATAACACTTTATATCTATAAGTGAAAACTTTTTTTTCATAGGGTGGTGAAAAAATTGTTTTTCCTTTTTAGCTTCGTTTCTAAAACGCAAAATAATATTTTATTTATATACTCTTTTATTTTTTGTTTAACAGTAAACTCGACTGGACTACTGTTAAACATCTAAATCTGACTAATTATGTGAACTTTTAACTAACTCGAAATAATAACACATCTTAAGGTATGTTATACATGACTTACTCAGTATATTGTCCAGCATTCGCCTTCACATATACTTCAACTTCATTTACAGGAATTGAGGGTAGCCTATAGTAGTCGGACGGATTCCAATTGATACCATATGAAGGTACTTCTTGGTATTTTCCAGTTTGATCTTGATCATAACTACTATTGATCAAAAGATTATTTTTATTCAATAGGTATCCCATTGGTGAAGGAGGGCCATCTGGGTGCCCCCAAGATCGGCGCGTATTAATAAAGGTGTTCTCTTCAGCAATGACTTGTGCGCTGACACCAACACCGATTCCATAGCTGGAAATATCCGTATAAAGGTTATTTAGAACGTGAACTTCCCCAAAACGAACCCGAGGATTTCTTTGTTCAGTTCCCTTGAACCAATTATAAGCAAATGTAACTTTTAATTTATCCATATCTTGCGCTCCATTTGAATCAGAATGACCCACCAAAATCGTTTTATTGTGATTGGTAAAAATATTATTTGAAACGGTGATCCAATTCGAACCTCGTTTGATGTCGATTAATCCATCATGTCTATTGCTCCCAGTAGGTACCTCAGTTGCAGTCCAAGGTTCATCTGAAAAATAATTATGATCAATCCAAATATACTGACTATTCTCAATAGTAATTGCATCGATTTCAGTAAAATCACCAGGATTCAAACGACTTTGCACGTTTGTTTGTATACCTCCACTACCATCCGGATACTCACCTTCATCAAAAGATAGCGCATTGGTTAATTTCAAATTTCTAATAATCACTTGCTCTTGCCCACGAACTCTTAAACCACCACCAGTAATTTCTGCATGATGGCTGGTACCAATGATTGATTTGTTTGAACCCACATCCACTATTACTCCTGGAGAAGAGACAAATAAATCTGTTAAATCAATTTTGCTTTTCACATAAATCGTCGCTGGTTGATTGCCGCGTACAGCTTCCCGAAAATCATGTGCCGTATCAACAAAAATTTGACGACCATCTTGTCCACCTACTGTTCCTGTACTATAGCCAGCAAACCCAAAGCTATTTGTAGGGATTTCTGCTGCTTCAATACTCGAAGCTATACCACCAAAAAACAACAAGCACAATATAATTAGTTTTCGCATACTGTTCTCCTATTTTTATTTTTTAGAACTCAATCGATATTCTAACTACAATTATACATGTTATTGCTTTATATTGATAATCTATCATCTAAAAAACCACATTGTATTATATTTTTAGATTTTCAGCTGATTTTACTCTTAAAATTTGTAATCTAACGTTTTATAAGTTTGATAGTATTTTTAAATACATTATCTGTGATACATTTCCTTGTTTTCATCTTTTTGCGTAGTTTACTAAAATTACTGAGCGTTATATAAGCAATGTTTCTTTTTTTAGTACATAATTATTATAACAAATTAAGAAAGGAGAATTCTAATGAAAACTTTAGATGCTATTGCATTAACTTTATTGATTGTGGGAGGGCTGAACTGGCTGTTAGTCGGCTTGTTCGAGCTTGATTTAGTTGCTATGATTGCTGGTGGTTCAACAACTATCTTTGCAAAAATCATTTATATCGTCGTAGGCATTTGTGCAATCTACTGCATGAAATTCTTCCCAATGATTACTAAAAAAGTTGACGAAACATATTAAAAAGCTATTATCTTCATGATCCTTCCCGTTACCGGGAAGGATTTTTCGTTTGTGATCATCTGTTTTACATATTGAAATATAAAAAAGGATCAAAAACTTAAAAGTTTCTGCCCCCTTTGTAAATTAATGGTAGTTTATTTCTATCTACCCAATCTTTTTTCTGCTTCCCTGTAGACTTCTTTTTCGTTCCGTTTTCCGATCACTACAATTTCAATTATTTCAATCCCTAAGTCAGACTGTTTGAATATCACTCGCAAACCTAATTTTTTATGTTTCATTTTTTTACAATCTGCCAGTTTTCCTCTAAGAGGTTGTCCAGTGTCTAATCCAAATTCCTCAATTTTATTTAAAGACTTCCTTACTTGTAATTTTTGACTATTGTCGAGTTTTTCATAATCTTTTTTTGAAGCAGAAGTGTATTTTATTTTGTAACTCATTCCCACTCGTCCTCAATGCTATCTAAGTCTTCTCTCCAATTCATTCCCATAACTTCTTCGGCAGAGAAATATTTTGGAGCAGAGATTTCAAAAGGAATTTTTTGCTTACTAACTATTTGTTTGAAATAGATATTAATGGCGGTTGTAAAATCAAGTCCTAATGCTTCTAATGTTTCTGCTGTATTTTTCTTCAATTCAGAATCCAAATTAACGTTCAATCTTTCTTTTGTTGACATGTAACCCCTCCTATTTATACACCTAATATACACTTTTTAGGCGTATAAATCAATGATTTGATATCTCGATTTGTGATTTATTATCGTTTAAATATAATCCTATTAGTTATGACACTTATTCACTTTTCAGAATATATGAGTAAATCTACTTTAACCAATAAATTGTGTTGTCTTTACTCGGATATACTTTTAGTTTTCGTCCAGTCAGTTTTACCAAATCAAATAATATGCTGGTAGGTAATCCTTCTTCTTCCAGGGCATTGGATCGATAGCTGTGATTAGTCATCAATGCACAAGCAACTTCCTTATCTAAGACGCGTTGCTTTACCAATAAATCGACTAATTGACTCAAAGATAAATATTTCTGCTTGTTAGAGTGAATCCCACCTATAGTTTTAGTCATAAAGAATACTCTCCTTTGGTTCACAACTAATTTTTTCAGAATAGGCAGTCAACGTATCTAAATAACTTTCCGCTTCTTTTCGTGTTAGAAACTCCGCAATCTTCTTTTCATTTTTAAATACAAGATACTTTTCTTTTGCAGATTTGATCGTATACATTTATTCTCCTCCATTTCGGTTTTCTTCAAGCTTTACAAGCTGATTCTTGCATTGACTATCCTCTCAGTGATATACTGAACTTATACAAATCAGAAACGTTATGGGACTATCTTAATTCGTACTTAAGATAGTCCTTGTTTCTATGCTGCATACTTCTCTTTTCTAAGTTCTTTTTCCCAAATACTTATTGCCTCCCTCAATTCTTCTGGAACTGGCATACTATTCCTAGTACTTTGAACTTGTACAATTTTTCCATCTTTAAATTCTAATGTAAAGTATGGTTTGCTTGGACAATCAATCTTTCTTGCAAATAAAATGGTTGTTTCCCCCTTTGCGTGCCTGTCAATGTAGCTAGCTACACAATGCTTTAGTTCTTTTCCTTCTTGTTTTATGTCTTCTACAGACTTAGGTAGTATGAACAAGATATTACCGACTTGTCGCTCCATATAAGCTAATTTTTGGGCTCGTATTACAAACTTCTTTTTTTCATTTTCTGTTTTTCTAGCATTGATAACATCTACTAATTTATCATGTGATTCTTCTAAATCATCAGGATACTTGTTTTTATTATTCACCTTGATTCCTTCGTCGTTTAACATATTCAGATAATCTCGATACATACTAAAACGTACCTCTTGCTTTAATAAATACTTTTGTAACTTCATTAAGTGATTATTTTCAAAAAACTCATTGATATCATATCTGGATATATATTTTTCAATACCTAAAATCATTTGAATGCCTCGTGTTTCCATTTCTTTTTTTAACAAGAAGTCACTATATCCACGAGAGGATTTTTGAAAAAACTTCTTGAACTTTCTTAGCCAATTTTTTGTCATTACACGCATATCTATCAGGTATATTTTGTTCATAATATCCTGTGCAAGCTGTTTTGCCCCTATTTTTTGAGCAAATTCAATTCTTTCTCTGTATTTGTAAATGTGGGTTAATTGTTCTGGTTGCACGCCTCTCAAGTCAAGATATTTTAGCTCTGAACTTCTACCTAGCTTCTCTATCCAACCATTAGGATAAACCTCTGGAATATAATAATTGAACATTCCAGTGACTGCTCTCTTACCAAAACGGTAATTCTCATTTGATTCTCTGCATAACTTCAAGTGCTTGTTCTCTGCTAACCTCTCTAAGTTTAAAAGGTGATATTTAAACATTTGCTTCCCTTCTTCAAAGAAAGAGTATACTTCATAGGTTTGTATCTCGATTCTTTTTGTCGATGACAGAACAATCATGAAATACTGGCACTTATCAAAAAATGTTAATCTTGAATTTTTTGCTAACCGTTTCTCATACGTGCAACTATGTTTTCTAGTCGAAGCGACAATCGTTTCTCGTTTGTTTTTCCATACATACGTTGGAAATTGTTGATAACACCATTCAAAGAATCCTTTTGGCGGTTTAAGACAATTTTTAGCATAATCATTCGCATTTTTCATAGAAAATCTAGCAAACTTAATTGCTCTCCTTCCGGTGATTTTGTTTCTTTTTTAGGAACATGGTTTTCTTTTTCGCATTGCTTACTTACTGTTACTAATGGATTCGTTACGCTCATCTTTGGTTGCTTTATTTCAACTTCTTCACTCTTAAAGTAATCTGTCACCCACTGAAAAACATCATCATGGATAATTAGTGCGCACCCTCCAATTACTTGCTTCATTGCTTGCGAATAACAGTACTGCATTGCCTTTCTAATACTTTTCCCTTCCTTTAGAATCCCCTCTAAAAGCTCATTATCTACTTGTACCTGTTGGCACAACCAATTGTGTATGATATCTTCCGACCTTGGACGTTCCTCACTCATTTCTTCCATCATCTTGGCATGTGCCTTTTCTATTAATTCATTCATTTCAATTCTCCTTTCTTATTGTGTGGTGCTTTCCATAAACTAGAAAGCACCTATCCGATTATTTTCTCGATACGAGTAGTAAGTATTTTGTCCAACAATAATATGGTCTAAAAGCTCGATATTTAACATTTTTCCGCACGATTCAATATTTTCGGTCACAATATCATCTTCCTTGCTTGGATTCGGCTTGTTTGAGGGGTGGTTATGTGCGATTAAAATTCGACAAGCATTTGATAGTAACGCACGTTGAAAGATATCTCTTGGGTGACAAGTAGTATAGTTTAACGTTCCCTTATGGACGATTGAGTAACTGTTAATATTATTCTTGGTATCTAAACATAACAGCACTAAATTTTCTTGTGTGTCATAGCCAATTTCATCTTGCAACCACTTTGCAATTGAATAAGACGAGGTAATCTTTAATGGTGGAAACTCTTCATAAACACGACATTCTTGCTTAATTTTGACGATTTCGTAGACTTTTTCCATAAATTCAGCTCATTTCTTTTAAGGTTTTGGTTTTTCAACATACATTTTTTTTTAACGTTTTTCTGAGGCGAAAAGGTTTTAAAAAATTTCAATTTTCAGATCGTTAGATTTCGCTCCTTTCTTTGATTAAACTTCGTTCCAT
>NZ_JBIQDM010000014.1:0-76252 GCF_045371165.1 Enterococcus pernyi | reverse complement strand
AAAAACATTGGTTCCGTGGTGTAGGGGTTAACATGCCTGCCTGTCACGCAGGAGATCGCGGGTTCGATTCCCGTCGGAACCGTTTGGCTCGGTAGCTCAGTTGGTAGAGCAATGGATTGAAGCTCCATGTGTCGGCAGTTCGATTCTGTCCCGCGCCATACTGCGGGTGTAGTTTAGTGGTAAAACCACAGCCTTCCAAGCTGTTGTCGCGAGTTCGATTCTCGTCACCCGCTTTAGTTTTTATGGGCCTATAGCTCAGCTGGTTAGAGCGCACGCCTGATAAGCGTGAGGTCGATGGTTCGAGTCCATTTAGGCCCATTATTTTCATATTTTTACCTGGCCCGTTGGTCAAGCGGTTAAGACACCGCCCTTTCACGGCGGTAACACGGGTTCGAATCCCGTACGGGTCATCGAAGATACTTTTGAGAGTATCTTTTTTTTTGCTCTTTTTTACTAAAGTGGTTTGAATGATTTTTGTAGTGATCACCAAAAAAATAGATTTTTGGTCTAACTTTTGGGGGCGGTTCAGACTGCATAATCGACGTATTGCTCTTTTTTGGTATTCGACGAGAGCCATGAATGAGTTTGAACTGAATTTATGCCAAGTGAAAGCGAGTTGTTTTTATATTTTTTACTAAAAAAACTATTTAAATAGCTTGCTCATATCCGCTTACAGCACTTTGGTCATAGCTACTAGTTTGATATGAGGTGATTCTTATGGCGAGCTAAGATGTTATGAAAAAGCACTTTTTCGTGATTTCAAAATAAGTGGGAAAAATTTAAATGCGGAAATACTATACTCTTAGAGGTGGATGAGTATGTAAATAATAGAATCATTGGAGGTAGCATAGTGAATGAGGTAACTAGAGAAACGAGTGGAAATAAAAATGATTTTATAAAAAGATTAGACATGTTAGCGACGACATTATCATTAAACGAAGATAGAAAGTTAATTTCACTAGAAAAATATAGGTTGCTTTTTTCGACCTACAAAAAAATGATCGAGACCGATGTTGACCATTTTTTTTTAGAGAAACAAAAACAATCAAAAGTGGTTGAGTCATTGCAACGATCACAGGATTTTCTTACATACAAGAATCATACCTTGCTTTGGGAGGCTTTTGGAAAAATGAGGAGCGATGATCCAACTGATTTTATGCTTTTTTCCGTATTGACGAATCTAGTTGAAGATGAACATGTTTCTCCACAGTTTTTTGGATTGATTGTTTATAAGAAAGAAAATAAGTTGATTGTGGTCAAAGTAGATAGCGAAGAACAGTTCAGTAGTGGTCAAGTATCTTATGCGAAGATTCCAGTAGCAAAGGCAGAAATGCTAAGTAAAATCATTTATTTTGAACGGGACTCTTTAAATCCCAGACCATTTTCTTTACTTAAGGACATCGAGTTGCTCTCTGAGGGCTTCCAAGTAATCCCTGCTTTAACAATAGGAAGACAAGGAATGGATCATAGCAAAACGAAGGAAGTGGAAGATACATTAAAAGTCCTATTGTTTCATTGCAGAACCGATATCTTTTCATTGGATACTGCTGGAAAAGTAACGCCTGTATGGAATCCTTTTGTCAATCAGGCGAATCTAGAAATGCGAAAAAGATTTCTTGAAGCAGTAAAAGGAGAGAATAAAACGTGGAATGAAGTATTTGATCATGTTTTTGACTATTACTTATATCGGATAGGGGAGAAGAGGATAAATCCACTCTTACCGAGTAATAACCAACATGAATGGTGGAACAGAAGTATACAAAATATTTTTGCTAGGGACCCTTATATCCTTACAATGATCGCTACAAATGGAAAAGATCAAACCTCAAACGAAGCAATCCTAAAAAATAGACTTGAATGGGCAGTTCAGCCGACAGCGTTACTGTATGATCAAGTGCTTACTCAAGTCAAATTCAAAAAGTTAACAGAAACACTCTATCTTGATGGAATAATGATGCAGATGTATGAAGATCGGTTAACAATGATCAAAAGTCCTGTAGCAAAAGAAATGACAAAACGTATCCTTTCAAGGTTGGATGACCGATATGACGATATCAACAGCGAAATAAAACGGCGGATTATGATGCAAAGAAAGCAGTCCGATTTGAAAAGAGAAAGTCAATGGCAAAAGGTTCTACCAATGAACTTAGAACAAAAAGATCGGAGTAATTTTATTAAAAAAGAAGAATTGAAACAAAAGCAAAAACAGGATTTTACAAGAAGGATGGACATGCTCGCTTTAACGTTATCGTTAAAAAGAAATGATGATAGTTTTCTTTTTCCAGAGGTTTATGAATTACTTTTTTCGACCTATATCAAAATGATCGAAACTGATAAAGATGGTTTTTTTATCGATGAAAAAAGGCAAGCAAATATTATTGCTTCTTTAAACCAATCAAACGAACTGAATCAACTAAAACAGGCAAATAGTATTCAAAGTATGTTGGAAAAATTACGAAATAATGATTCAACCGACTTTTTACTGATTCCAGCTTGTTTTAAGATGCTAGATCCGGTAAGAAATGGACACATATCAGGTTTGATTGTATATAAGAGAGAAAATGAGTTCATGGTGATGCAAGTAGATAAAGAAGAAACACTGAAAACTGGTGCTTTATCTTACGTTAAAATACCGATGGATAAAATCCAAGAGTTCAGCCGAGTGCTGTTCTCTGCGCGAGATTTTTATGAATTTAAACCCTATGGGATATTAAAACGAATCGAATCACTCTCACATAGATTCAAGGAGATCCCAACGATAAAACTCGCACCTCAAACAACAGGTAATTGTGGGATCATTGAAATGGAAGCTGCACTAAGAGTGGCATTGTTCCATTGTAAAAAAGATCTATTTGATTTACAGCTATCGGATCGAATAACGCCTAAATGGAATACGGAAGTGCAAGACCTCGCATCTTTAGAGATGAAACGTCGATTTGTTGAAGCCATGAAGGGAGATAATCAAGAATGGAACTTAAATTTTGACTATCTCTTTGGGTATTATATTTATCGAAAAAATCAATCGAAACAAAGTGAGGCAGGAAATGGAGATTTACATAAATACTCTCGCTACGGAGATATACGCATCTTATTTGGTAATGATCTTTATATTGATGAAATAATGAATAATGGGGGGAGAATCCCGCTTATTTTTGATTGCTTTCTGAAAGGAAAAATCATACAATCTGTGGGACCAACAGGTACATTATTAGGCAAAGAAATCTGCGTGATAGCAACCTCTGATTTATACAAAGAATTGCAAAGCAACGTCAATGAACTAAAAATGCTAGAAGAAAGACTGCCATATATCAAGATCCCAGTAGCAAAAGAAATGGCTAAATATTTTATTGCTTGCCTTGTAGAAAAGAATAAAGAAATAGAAAGTCACATTTGCGAACGGATTGGCATCGAATCCAAAACATGTTCCTATCAGGTAGAGAGTCAGTCAACCGTCGATTCGTTTGCTAAAGTTTCTCAATCCCAGCTGACGCCTGCTGGAGTCGCAACAGGTGCTTCGGCTCCTTTGACCAACCAATTTGCTACAATGATTCATCGCAGCAAACAGGCATCGGCGGTCAAAAATCAATGTTCCGTTAGTAAGAAAACCAAATGTAAAAAGCAAGTCACGGTGACAAAATAATCAAAAGGATAGGCAAACTAGTATAATAAAAGATAGGTAAAAAGCTTTTGCGTCAGCTTGCTAACTCAGTTGAGGTTAAATGTCGCTTATTATTGAAAGTTGCCATTTTTTTTCTAAAGAACTACGAAAAAACGAGCGTAAAATCTGTTTATCTGCTATACTTGACTCGTTGCAAGTTCCCGAGAGGATCCGTACGAACGGAGATGCCTTGTAACCGAATTTAACTAGGGGGAATCATAATTATGGTAGAAAGACATTTATTTACATCAGAATCTGTTTCAGAAGGACATCCGGATAAGGTCGCTGATCAAATCAGTGATGCGATTTTAGATGCGATCCTAGAACAAGACCCAAATGCAAGAGTAGCTTGTGAGACGTCTGTAACGACGGGGCTAGTTTTAGTATTTGGCGAAATCTCTACAACAGCATATGTGGATATCCAAAAAGTAGTACGTGAGACAGTCAAAGAGATTGGTTATACTCGTGCAAAGTTCGGCTTTGATGGTGACACTGTAGCAGTATTGGCAGCAATTGACGAGCAGTCACCAGATATCGCTCAAGGGGTGGATGAAGCACTTGAGATCCGTGACGAAAAAGAAAGAGATTTATTAGATGAAATCGGCGCTGGTGACCAAGGATTGATGTTTGGTTTTGCAGTGGACGAAACACCAGAATTGATGCCATTACCAATTGCCTTAAGTCATCGCTTAGTACGACGTTTAGCTGAATTGCGTAAATCAAAAGAATTAACATATTTGCGCCCAGATGCAAAATCACAAGTCACTGTAGAATATAATGACCAAGGACAACCAGAAAGAGTTGATACGATCGTTATTTCGACACAACATGATGATGCAGTTGATAATGCAACGATTCGTCAAGATGTCATTGAAAAAGTGATCAAAGAAGTTATTCCAGCAGAACTACTGGACGAACAAACAAAATATTATATTAACCCTACTGGACGTTTTGTGATCGGCGGACCTCAAGGAGATGCTGGATTGACAGGACGAAAAATCATTGTTGATACGTATGGTGGATATGCCCGTCATGGCGGCGGTGCTTTCTCTGGGAAGGATGCAACGAAAGTTGACCGTTCAGCAAGTTATGCGGCACGTTACATTGCGAAAAATATCGTAGCAGCAGGACTTGCTCGTAAAGTAGAAGTCCAATTGGCTTATGCAATCGGTGTCGCTCAACCTGTTTCGATCTCAATCAATACCTTTGGAACGGCAGAAGTGCCAGAAGAAGCGTTGATTGCTGCGGTAAGAGAAAACTTTGACTTACGTCCTGCGGGAATCATCGAAATGCTTGATTTGCGTCGTCCAATCTATAAACAAACAGCTGCATATGGTCATTTTGGACGTACAGATGTTGACTTGCCATGGGAAAAAACGGATAAAGTAGATGCATTAAAAGCTAGTTTAGCTAAATAATTTATGTTTGAATTGAATGTGTTCGCTGCGTGTGACGCACATCAAATGTAGACCAGTAAGCCGGGATATTCGAAAGTAGCTTATGCTACTTTTAGAGTATTTTGGCTTTTTTAGCAGAGTCGAAGTTTATTAGGCAGATGATGCCATTTAAATAACGGAAGTTACGATAAGGAGTGGGCTTGAGAATGGAAAGAAAAACAAACGTGAAAGTCGTAACGATCTGCGTGTTCATCGCTACATTTATGACGGCGATTGAGGGGACAATCGTTACGACTGCAATGCCAACGATCGTTGGTTCACTGCACGGCATGGAAATGATGAACTGGGTGTTTTCGATTTATTTATTGACGAATGCCATGTTGACACCCATCTATGGGAAACTTGCAGATAAAGTTGGAAGAAAACCGATTTTTATTTTCGGTACGCTATTATTTATTATCGGTTCACTTTTTTGTGGGCTTTCTCAATCTATGCTTGGCTTGATTATTTCGCGGGCAATTCAAGGGATGGGTGCAGGAGCAATGATGCCAGTCGCATTGACGATCATTGGCGATTTATACACGATTGAAAAACGAGCAAAAGTGTTAGGGTTGAATAGTTCAGCTTGGGGAATCGCTAGTGTGTTTGGTCCATTAGCTGGTGGGTTTATTGTAGAAGCATTGAGTTGGCACTGGATTTTCTTCATCAATGTGCCGATCGGGTTATTACTGATGGTGCTGATTTGGCTCTATCTCAATGAACCAAAAACAACTCGTGAAGCGAAACCAATGGATCTTAAAGGTAGTTTTAGTTTGATGTTTACGTTGGTTTTGCTGTTACTAGGTTTTCAATTACTAGGTGATCAAGGGCTGACACCATTTGTGTTGGGATTATTAATAGGTAGTGTTTTATTCTTTTTCTTATTCCTGTTCGTCGAAAAACGAGCAGAAGATCCTGTCATCATGCTTCACCTATTCAAAAACCCGCTTTTTGTCGTTGTGAATGCAGCAGCAGCTTTAGCAAGTGGTTTTTTAATGGGGATCGATGTCTATATCCCAATGTGGATGCAAGGAGTATTAGGACTTAATGCGGCAATTGGTGGATTAGTTTTGGCACCACTTTCTCTTGTTTGGATGGTTGGTTCGTTCTTAGCAAGTAAGTGGATGACCCAGATGACCACCTATCGAGTGTTACGTATCGGGTTGTTCATCACCATTGTCGGTGGTGCAGGACTTTGGCTGATGCCATTTCAAAGTAATTTTTTATGGTTCTTTCTGATTTCAACGATCATCGGTGTCGGCTTAGGGATCACAATGACAACATCGACTGTCAGCGCACAAAACAGTGTGCCTTCAGAACAAATGGGTGTTGCCACTTCGTTTAATACGTTAGTCCGCACCATTGGGCAAACAGTGATGGTCGCAGTTTTTGGATTATTGATCAACCGGGTCACGCAAGCTGAACTTGCTGCCAAACAATTGACAGACGATCCGGACATCATGAACAAATTAGTCAATCCACAAACAGCAAAAATGATTGACGCAGAAATATTAACACCATTACGAGAAATTTTGTATCATGGGTTACACCAAGTCTATCTGGTAGGCTTATTATTAGTCATCATCGCGCTAGGGCTAACATTTTTAATTCGTCAAAAAAATGCTACAATAAAAGAATACAAGTAAATTTACAGATTGTTGTCAGAAAAACGATCTGAATAAAGTAAAGAAGGCGAAAAACATATGGCATTTATCCAAGCAAATGTTTATTCAAACGTATTAGAAATGGAAGTCAATCTAAATGTGATCTTACCTCAGACAACCAAAAAAGTGATTGGGACAAGTACGTCGGCAAATCTGACGGATGTTCCAGTGCTTTACCTGTTACATGGTATGGGAGGTAATCATAGTGTTTGGCAACGGCGGACTTCCATTGAAAGATATGCGGCGGATTACGGGTTAGCCGTCATCATGCCATCAACGGATTTAGGTTGGTACACAGACACAACGTATGATATGAAGTACTGGACGTTTATCTCAGAAGAATTACCAGAAATCTGTCACGAATTGTTCCCACAACTGACAACGAAAAGAGAAAAAACGTATGCAGCCGGTCTTTCAATGGGTGGATATGGTGCGTTGAAATTGGGGTTAGCAAAGCCCGAACGTTTCTCAGCTATTATTTCTCTCTCAGGTGCGGTGTCGGTTGGTAATCGAATGGACGACTTATTGATGATCCGTCAAGCCAAGTTCTGGGAAGGAATTTTTGGTCCACTAGATAGCATCCAAGGTTCAGTAAATGATCCAGCTTACCTTGTTGAAACCTTAGCAAAAAGTGACAAAGAACCACCACGTATGTATCTTGCTTGTGGTGAATCCGATTTTCTCTATCAAGCCAACCAAGAAATGGCAGAAATTTTAAAAGAAAACAACATCGATGTGACATTTGAACATGGTCCTGGGGAACATGATTGGATTTTTTGGGATCAATGGATCCAACGAGCGCTCGCTTGGTTGTTCAACAAAAGGAGCTGACACCGTATGGAAGAAACAAAGTATTGCAAAGACTCGATGGTTATCCAAACACATCGGATCTTTCCCTTTGATTTGAATCCATTTGGGTATCTTTTTGGAGGGAAACTAATGGCAATGATCGATGATGCAGCATCGATTTCGGTCACCCGTCATTGTCGCAGAGGGGCAGTCACTGCTTCTTTAGATAGTTTGAATTTTTTGAAGCCTTTGCATGAAAATCATTCCGTTTGTGTGGAATCTTATGTGTCTGGTGCCCATAAGAAATCAATGGAGGTTTTTGTGAAGATCATCGGTGAAAATTTAACGACAGGTGAACGCTATTTGGCTGCTACTTGCTTTACGACATTCGTTGCGGTTCCTTCACATATGAACCTTGAAAAAGAATTTACGGTGCCACATGTCATTCCTGAAACCGAGGAAGAGCAATTAGTTTGCAGTGGGTACGAGGAACGCCGTGCTACAAGACAGAAAGAAAGAACAGCCTATAAAGAATTTGCCGCTAGTTTATCTTTAGATCTCCCTTGGACAAGAGAACGAGAATAAGTCTACTTATGAATGGTAGAAGAAATGCAGAAGTGATCGATCAAGATCACTTCTTTTTTATTGTGGCGAGCAAGATAGGTGCTAAACGGATTGGAAATAAGCATAATAAAGAAGAATTCTATAACGTACCTTTTATAGTGAGAGGAAGATAAACTCAAGAAGAAAGAAGGTGTATTTAAAAACAGATAATTTAAAGTTTCTTTCTATTATAAAAGTAGTTCCAGCGTTAAAAAATTACAGGTTGATTTCTTTTTTCAAACATGGTAAATTGTTAGTCGGTCTATTTTTACGAATTATAAAATAGGACGATTTATTATAAAAAAAGAGAGGTGTAAGTCACAAATATGAAGCTTATTTTAAAACATGCAAAAAACTATCGATTAGCTGTTTTTGTTTCTTTGCTTTCTGTCGCACTTATGGTGACAGCTACGCTTTGGCAACCTAAGTTGTTGCAACAAGTATTAGAAGCAATCATTACAGAAGACAGCGATGAAATGCGCACGATTGGCATTTCTTTGATTAGTTTAGCACTCCTAGGTTTAGCAGCTGGAGTCACGAACACGATATTTTCTGCTAAAGTCGCACAGGGTGTCAGTGCAGATATCCGGGAGGAAGCGTTTCGCAAGATCCAGACCTTCTCATTTGGTAATATTGAACAGTTTTCTGCTGGAAATTTAGTGGTGCGCTTAACGAACGATATTACGCAGATCCAAAACTTAGTTATGATTTCTTTGCAATCTTTGTTCCGTATCCCGTTTCTGTTTATTGGTGCATTTATTCTTGCGATGGCAACAATGCCTCAGTTGTGGTGGATCATCGTTCTTTTGATCGTTACTGTATTCTTGATCACAGCACTGTCCTTTACACGTATGGGCAAGCACTTTATGATCATCCAAAAACTGATCGATAAAGTTAATAGTATCGCAAAAGAAAATCTAATGGGGATTCGAGTAGTCAAATCGTTTGTCCAAGAAGAAAATCAGTTGAATGAATTTAGTAAAGTCAGTGAAGATTTAACGAAGCACAATATCATTGTTGGAACATTATTTTCAGTCATGATCCCCTCATTTATGTTAGCTGCGAACTTAGCTGTGGTGGGAGCAATCTTCTTCGTCAGTGATCTTGCAAAAGATGATCCAACCCTGATTGGTGGTATTGCTTCATTTATGAACTATTTGATGCAGATCATGATGGCGATCATCATCGGCGGTATGATGATGATGATGACCTCAAGAGCCGCTGTTTCCTTAAAACGGATCAAAGAGATCTTAGATACTGAACCAGATTTAACTTATCTAGATGTACCTGAACAAGAATTGACTGGTTCTGTTCGTTTTGAAAACGTGTCTTTCCGTTATCCTGGTGATGATGCAGATACACTCAAAAATATCACTTTTTCGATCGAGCCTGGTGAAATGGTTGGTATTGTTGGGGCAACTGGAGCAGGAAAGTCAACTTTAGCACAATTGATTCCACGCTTGTTCGATCCAACGGAAGGGAAAGTAGAAGTTGGTGGTGTTGATCTACGACAAGTGAATGAACATAGTTTAAGAAAAACCGTCTCGTTTGTTTTACAAAAAGCGATTCTTTTTTCAGGCACGATTGCCCAGAATCTACGTCAAGGGAACAAGAATGCAACAGAAAAGGATATGGAAAATGCTTCTTCTATCGCTCAAGCCAAAGAATTTATCGAGAAATTAGCTGATCGTTATGAAGCACCAGTCGAAGAACGTAGTAGTAACTTTTCTGGTGGACAAAAGCAACGTTTATCTATCACACGTGGTGTGATCGGTCAGCCAAAAATCCTGATTCTAGATGACAGTACCAGTGCATTAGATGCCCGTTCAGAAAAACTGGTTCGCGAAGCCCTTGATCGTGAGTTAAAAGACACGACAACGATCGTTATCGCTCAAAAGATTGCTTCTGTTGTCAAAGCAGACCGCATCTTGGTACTAGATGAAGGAAAACTAGTGGGTGAAGGAACGCATGAAGAACTCGTTGCAAACAATCAGGTATATCAAGAGATTTTTGAAACTCAAAAAGGAACGGAGGAGTAGCCATGACTGATTTGATTAAAGCAAGTAAGTTTTTCTATCATTATTTAAAGCGGTACAAGGTTTCCTTCTTCTTTATCTTTATTACTGTGATTGCAGCAACTTACTTACAAGTAAAAGCACCTCAATATATCGGGGAAGCTTTCCAAGAATTAGCAAATTATATTACTGCTTTGATGCAAGGTGTCGATGATAAAAGCAATTTCCTTTCGATTATTTGGAAGCTTTTGATGTTTTATGTTTTAGCCAGTGCGGCAAATTTTATTTACAGTATTTTATTTACACAAGTGGTCGGGAAATCAACGAACCGGATGCGTATTGGTCTATTCAATAAATTAGAAAAATTAACGATCCGCTTTTTTGATTCCCATCAAGATGGGGAGATTCTTAGTCGCTTCACTAGTGATTTGGATAATATCCAAAATAGTTTGAACCAAGCACTTCTTCAAGTGATCACGAATGCGGTTCTATTAGTTGGTATCTTGATCATGATGTTCCGCCAAAATGTCCAACTTGCTTGGGCGACGATTGCTTCTACACCGGTCGCGATTTTGATTGCTGTCCTAGTCATCCAAAAAGCCCGCAAATATGTCGATATCCAACAAGATGAAGTCGGTAAATTGAATGGTTATATGGATGAAAAAATCAGTGGGCAACGCGTGATCATCACGAATGGTCTGCAAGAAGAAACGATCGAAGGTTTCTTAGCTCATAATCAAACTGTTCGTGAAGCAACATTTAAAGGACAAGCATACTCAGGGTTACTTTTCCCAATGATGCAAGGTATGTCTTTAGTCAACACAGCGATCGTGATCTTCTTTGGTGGCTGGTTAGCGTTGAATGGTGATTTGGAACGTTCAGTAGCGCTAGGATTAGTAGTTACTTTCGTCCAATATTCCCAACAATATTATCAACCATTGATGCAAATTTCTTCTGGCTACAGTATGATCCAGTTAGCGATCACTGGAGCGCGAAGACTGAATGAAATGTTTGCTGAAAAAGATGAAGTGAAACCACAAAACGGCAAACCGTTTGCGGGGATCGAAAAGGGCTTATCATTGACGAATGTTGATTTTGGCTATAGTCCAGAGAAATTAGTCTTAAATGATGTTTCCATTGATGTGAATAAAGGCGAGATGGTTGCTTTAGTAGGCCCAACTGGTTCAGGTAAGACAACGATCATGAACTTGTTGAATCGCTTCTATGATGTGAACGGTGGCTCTGTGAGCATTGACGGAACAGATATCCGCGAGTATGATTTAGACGAATTGCGTCGACATGTCGGCATCGTTCTACAAGAATCCGTTCTATTTTCTGGCACGATCCGAGACAATATTGTCTTTGGTAAACCAGATGCAACGGATGAAGAAGTAGTTAGCGCAGCGAAACAAGCAAATATCCATGACTTTATCCAGACGCTCGAACATGGCTATGATACCCACGTCTCTGAGGAAAATAATTTGTTCAGTACGGGGCAAAAGCAATTGATCAGTATCGCGCGAACAATCATCACGAATCCAGACTTATTGATTTTAGATGAAGCAACAAGTAACGTGGATACAGTAACTGAAGCAAGAATCCAAAAAGCAATGGATGAAGCGATCAAAGGTCGGACAAGTTTCGTGATCGCCCATCGCTTGAAGACGATCCTGAACGCTGATCGCATCGTTGTTTTACGTGATGGCAAAGTGATCGAAGAAGGAAACCATCATCAATTATTAGCAGAAGATGGCTTCTATGCAGAGTTGTATCATAATCAGTTTGTGTTTGAATAGGTGGTGGGAGAGAACGAATGTCTCACTCCCGTCATTGTGTAACGAATGTTCAAATGGAAGTCGAAAAACACCAAATCAAGAAGCCCTTGGTTTGGTGTTTTTCATGTCATGCAGTCTGATTGGCGTGTTTGGATGAATCCAAACATGAACCTTGAAAAATTAGCAAGGCTCCCGTACTTATGTAACAAAAGTTATGGCAAATAGTTTTCAGTTATTAGAAAGTGAATCTGTGATTTCTTATTAAGTCAGGTCAATGATTTTAGAAATCATCACTATGCAAAATAAAAAGAACTTAGTCAAGTATTCCTCATGATAATCGTTTGATCAATAGAAGTGACGATGAATTTCTATTCTAAATACACAGACACACTGGAATATTAATTGTATTATAGTATAATTTATTCAACAAAGAACAGGTTCATATTACGACCAAAAACCACTAGCTGGCGGGCTAGTGGTTTTCTTTTACGTTTCAATAGGAATTAACGGGTAGGTTTACTGTCTTTTTTTGGCAATTCTACAATCAAACCATTTGCAGATGTAATGAGCGGTTACTTCTGCCGTGATTACAAAGATAAAATCAAAGAATAGATTCATGAGTACATCTTACTTCCCTTGTCCGAAACAGACAGAAATAATTTTATAGCACATTTGAGATCTCCAATTTTAGATGAGGTGGCTATTCGTTTATTGAGGTGAGGTAGTTTTTTATAAAAATAAATCAGAGAATATATAGTATGAAATTTTTTTTTAAAGAAAAAAGAAAAATTTCCCGATATTCTAAAGTTGATATAATTAATTATAGCAGAATAACTATTAATACATCATTTAGTTGCATGCCCATGCATAATGAACTCATCCTAACTTCACTTGCATATAAATATGAAGACTGCATGTCATACTTATATACATATAAAAATGAGGAGGATAAAACTAAATCTAGTTTGAGCGTTAGTAGGAGTGGTTGGAAATGTTCCATGCAGTAAAAATGAAAAATGTGATAAAGAAAGAAGGGAACTTAAGATGTGGAGAGAAAAGCAATTTAGTAAAGTAATCGATTTGATTAGTGTTATAGCAATCACTCTGATATTGATATTTTTCATGCCAACTAAAATTGTAGAAGCGCAACCGCTAGTAGAAGCAGATGATTCTGCCGTTCTTGTAAAAGAAGAAGGAGGTAGTGTAGTAGAATTTGACTTATCAAAAAACATGGTACAGACTAAAGAAATACATTTGGCAAGTGGTACAACAGCGAAAATTGTTGCTGAACCAGTGTTTGATAACCATTTACGTTTAGGTAATGGAGTATGGAATATCTATTATTATTCAGTAATTTTTAATTGCGGCTTTAATATTAGAGTAAGTAGTAATAGTATTAGTAGTGCTTATGATCCTTGGTACTATCATGTGGGGGTTAGTGTGAAATCTAGTTCATTGAAAAGAGATAGCACAAAACAAGCAACTTATTATTTCGAGTTTGGAACTCCGATATGGGATTTTGGCGGATGGAGTGGCTGGTTAAGAGCATCAATTAATAGCTCAAATAATTTGGTCGTAACTGTTAAATAGGATGGGGGCCCTAGGAATAATAATAGCCATCATCAGTTTTATTTTGGCAGTAGGCGTAACAATATTGATCATTCGTATGTTAAAACAGTATTTCACCAAATCATAGCTCAAATGTGATCAAGTGAGGGTCATTAAGAAAATGGGATTCTAATTGGTCGTTAGGTTCTGCTAAAAAAATCAAAAACCTCTTTATCTTCTCAGTTTTATCACCCTAGAAGATAAGGAGATTTTTATTAGTTGTGGCGTTTCTTTTTTTCGATACAATACAAGATCGGAGGATTATTTTTTTGATTGATAAATTGATAATTCAAAACATTGAATTGTTCTTGAGGCAATGCTTGGCAAAAGTTTTGTACCATATCTAGTTCTGCTTCGCCACCTTGATGACCATAATAAACGACGATGATCATGCGACCTTGTGGAACTAAACGTTTCAAGATTTCTTCCATCGCTGTTTTTGTCGTTTCAGGTAGCGTGATGACGGATTTATCACTTTTGGGTAAATAGCCTAAGTTGAAGATACCAGCTTTGATCGGTTGTTGTTCAGCAATGACCGCACCAATGGTCTCATGTCCTTGTAAAAACAGTGTCGTCCGCTCCAATAAGCCATTCTCTGACAATCTTTGTTGCGTGGACTCCAATGCTTGTTGTTGAATATCAAAACTATATACTTGACCAGTTTTTCCGACTTTTTCTGCAAGAAATAAAGTGTCATGCCCATTGCCCATCGTGGCATCAATCACATAATCTCCAGGTTGGATGATTTCCTCCAATAGCGTATGACTATAATGAAGTGCCGTTTTCAACATCCGCTTTTGACTCCTTCTCGAATATTGTACTTTCCTTGATAACTATTGCGACGAATCATTTCTTCATCGATCGCATTCAAGACTTCCCATTTTTTCAAACTCCACATCGGACCGACCAATGAATCCCAAGGCGCATCACCAGTTAAACGATGGATGATGATCTCTTGTGGGATCATTTCTAATTGGTCACAAATGACAGATACATAATCGGCTCGACTCATCAATTGCAGTCTGCCCTCGTGATAGTCACGTAACATCTTTGTTTTACGCATCAAGTGCATCAAATGTAGTTTGATTCCTTGGATATCAGAATCTAAGATCGTGCGACGAACATTTTCCCGCATCATATCCAATGATTCTCCTGGCAATCCGTTGATCAGATGCGTACATACACGTATGTCGTGCTTCCGTAATTTCGCAACACCGTCTAGATATGTTTGATAATCATGTGCCCGATTGATCAGGACAGAGGTTTCTTCATAAGTCGTTTGTAAGCCTAATTCTACCCATAAGTATAAACGTTGATTCAATTCAGCTAAGTAATCCACGACTTCATCAGGTAAGCAATCTGGTCTGGTACCAATTGATAAACCAACGACACCTGGTAGGTTGATGACCTGTTCAAATCGTTCACGAATGATTTCGACAGGCGCATGGGTATTCGTGAAATTTTGAAAGTAAACGATGTATTGATTCACTTGTGGCCATTTTTTGTGCATCATATCGATTTCTTTTTGAAACTGGATCGGTAGTGGCTCCTCAGGAGCAACGATCATATCACCAGAGCCAGAAACACTACAAAATGTACAACCACCGTGGGCAACTGTTCCGTCACGATTGGGACAATCAAAGCCACCATCGATCGGTACTTTAAAAATTTTTCCACCAAATTCATGGCGTAACGCATAATTCCAAGAATGGTAACGTTTATTTCCTTCAGCATAAGGAAATTCCATTAAAATCCCCTCTTCCTATTTGATTGTGTAAATGGCAAGCGTTGTTGGATATACCAAGGATAAGTCAAGCATAACCAAAACAGGCTCAAGCTATAACCACCGAGGATATCACTAGGATAATGGACACCCAGATAGACACGACTAGCACCAATACTCAGAATCAGTAAACCTAACAATACTTGGATCATCCATGCCCATTCTCTCGTCTTGATCAAGGATGGCATCAAAAAAATCAGTGTGCCATACAAGATCATACTCGTTGCGGCATGTCCGCTGGGAAAACTATACGTCGTTTCGACAACTAAATGTTGAAGACTTGGACGGTCACGCATCACTAAAAGCTTGATCAGTGGATTTAAGATCCCAGCAATTAGCACAAAATTGAGGGTAAACCAATAAAGTTCTTTTCTTTTTTTCTTGAACCATAACCAAAGAGCAACTAATCCAAATACTAAAATGACAGTTATTGCATTTCCCAATGTCGTGATCAACCGCTGAAATGGATTCCAATCAGGATAAGGAATACGAATCCAATGGGTCAGCGTTTGGTCAAAACTAGACAATAGATCCACACGAAATAAGACAAGTAGACTCAACGCTAGAAAAAGCAAGAAGCAACTTGCGGCTGAGATTTGGAAGATTCTTTTATTTTTCATTTAACTCCTCCTTCATGCTCAATCATTATAGCATTTATTATAAAAACGAAAAACAAGAGTTTTCTATTCCTGTTCACTTGGATCAATGAATAAAAATATATTGTTATGCAAGTTGTAATGTAATAGCAACCCTCAAGTAATATAACCGACATATTTAATTTAAAAAATAGGTGGTCATATATAATTTAATAACTCGGAATCGTTTGATTAAAGGGTTAACAAAAGCGTCAAATCAAAAAATTACGAAAGATTACATAAAGATTACAAAACAACGTAATAGTCTTAAATAACTTTTAATAAATATTAAGAGAAGTTATAATTATTGATAAGGCTAGATAAAAGTAATTAAATATGGGGGATAGTATATGCAAAAGGAATTAGTAGGACGAAAAGAACGCAGACGTCTGGAACAAGCAAAGCGTTACCGTAAAGCAAAGCGAAGTGCGGCAATCGTCGGAACCGCAATGGTGGGCTGTTCAGCTGTAGCACCAGTATTACAATCAGTCGCTGTCAATGCGGATGAAACACCGATCCAAATGAACTCTCGGATCAATACCGCTGCATTTATCACAGAAATTGCAACATTTGCACAACCAATCGCAAACGCGAATGATTTGTATGCTTCAGTAATGATCGCTCAAGCAGTCGTCGAAAGTGGTTGGGGTGGCAGTACATTATCACGTGCACCGTATCATAACTTATTTGGGATCAAAGGAAGCTACCAAGGACAAACTGTTTATATGGACACGCTTGAATTCTTGAACAACCAATGGGTGACGAAAAAAGAACCTTTCCGTCAATATCCTTCTTTCGCAGAGTCTTTTAGTGACAATGCCTATGTACTTAGAAATACTTCATTTGGTAATGGCTACTACTATGCAGGTGCTTGGAAGAGTAATACTCGTTCTTATATGGATGCTACTGCCCATTTGACAGGACGCTATGCAACGGACCCAAGTTATGCAACAAAATTAAACAATCTTATCATGACGTATGGCTTGACTAAATATGACACACCAGCAACTGGAAATGCAGGCGGTGGTGCGACGACTGGCGGCGGCAATACGATTAATACAGGTAACACAGGAAGTACAAATACAGGAAGCGCGAATACAGGAAATACTGGTGGAAGTACGACTACTGGTTCAACGACGTACACAGTAAAATCTGGTGATTCTGTTTGGGGCATCTCAAATGCTCATGGCATCTCAATGGCACAATTGATTGAATGGAATAATATTAAAAATAATTTTGTTTATCCAGGACAAAAATTGACGATCAAAGGTGGTACAGCTGGCGGATCTTCAACAACAAATTCAGGAAACAATACAGCTTCTGCAGGTAGCAGTTCTGCTGGAACAACAACAAACAATTCGTCCGGTACGCGTTATACAGTCAAAGCAGGTGACTCTGTTTGGGGTATCTCGAATGCTCACGGCATCTCAATGGCACAATTGATTCAATGGAATAATATCAAGAATAATTTTGTTTATCCAGGACAAAGCTTGATCGTTTCTAATGGTGGGTCTGCTTCTGTAAATACACCATCGACACCAAGCACAACACCATCAACACCATCAACACCAAGTACAGGTGCTTCAGTTTCTGGTGCAAAATATACGGTCAAAGCAGGTGATTCTGTCTGGGGTGTCTCTCATGCCCACGGTATCTCAATGGCCCAGTTGATCCAATGGAACAACATCAAGAACAACTTTATTTACCCAGGACAACAGTTGGTTGTTTCAAATGGTGGCGCATCAAGCACTGTATCAACGAGTCCAGCACCTTCAACAACGACGAATAATCCAACGACTTCAAACACAGCAAGCCAAGGATCAGGCACCTACACGGTCAAAGCAGGTGAATCGGTGTGGAGCGTCGCAAATAAAAATGGGATCTCGATGAACCAATTGATCGAATGGAACAATATCAAAAATAACTTCATCTATCCAGGTCAAAAACTGATCGTAAAAGGTGGTAGTACAGCAGCACCAACATCTACACCGACAACAACGCCGGCAGCTGCGCCAAGCACACCGAATACGTCAGCAGCAACGAACACATCAACCTCTGGTGATACGATCTATACGGTCAAAGCAGGTGAATCTGTTTGGGGTGTAGCTGATAAACACGGCATCACGATGGATCAACTGATTGAATGGAACAATATCAAAAATAATTTCATTTATCCAGGCCAAAAAGTGGTCGTGAAAAAAGGAAATACAACAGCAGCACCTACGTCTAATGATGGCAAACGTTACACGGTCAAAGCAGGTGAATCCGTTTGGGGTGTAGCTGATAGCCATGGCATCTCAATGGCGCAATTGATCGAGTGGAACAACATCAAAAATAACTTTATCTACCCAGGACAAAGTTTGATCGTTGCAAAATAATCGATCTGACTGAAATAATAGTTGATTGATTCAATAATATTTGTTACTATGAAGCTACTAAAAATTTAGTTGATCAACGTTTGAAAAGGAAGTAGTAAAAAGTCGAAAGTTTTAGAGAGCACATGGTTGGTGAAAATGTGTACGGACGCTTTTGAACTCGCCTTTGAGTTGCACCTGCTGAACAGTTCTCACAGTAAGCAGAGGCGGTGACGACCGTTACAACGTTCAAGGCCTTGTTTAGTAAGGCAAAATTAGGTGGTACCACGTAGATTACGTCCTATAAAAAGAGCAATCTTTTTATAGGATTTTTTTGTTTTTCAAGGCCAGATGCTAAAAGAAAAACAGATCATTACATCAAAATAGGGGGTTCAAGATGAGCTATAATCACAAAGAAATTGAAAAAAAATGGCAAAAATATTGGGCAAAAAATAACACCTTCAATACGCATGATGAACCAGGCAAACCAAAATTCTATGCGTTGGATATGTTTCCATATCCATCAGGACAAGGTCTACATGTTGGGCATCCAGAAGGCTATACTGCAACAGATATCTTAGCACGTTTCAAACGTAGTCAAGGTTTCAACGTGTTACATCCAATGGGGTGGGATGCATTTGGACTACCAGCAGAACAATACGCATTGGATACAGGGAATGACCCTGCAGAATTTACACAAAAAAATATTGAAACCTTCCGTCGCCAAATCAATTCACTTGGTTTTAGTTACGATTGGAATCGTGAAGTCAACACAACAGACCCTGAGTACTACAAATGGACACAATGGATCTTTACTAAATTATATGAAAAAGGGTTAGCCTATGAAGCAGAAGTAGCAGTGAACTGGGTACCTGAACTAGGTACAGTGATCTCAAACGAAGAAGTGATCGACGGCAAAAGTGAACGTGGTGGCTATGATGTCATCCGCAAACCAATGCGTCAATGGATGCTGAAAATCACCGCATATGCAGATCGTTTGATCGATGACCTCGAGCTTGTGGATTGGCCCGAAAGCATCAAAGAAATGCAACGTAATTGGATCGGACGTTCAGTCGGAGCAAATGTCACGTTTAAAGTGGCGGGCACAGATAAAGAATATACGGTCTTTACTACACGTCCAGATACGTTATTTGGAGCAACCTACTCTGTGCTAGCACCAGAGCTAGACTTAGTTCGTGAGATCACAACTCCAGAACAAAAAGAAGCAGTCGAAGCGTATATCGCAGAAACAGCGAAAAAATCAGATCTGAAACGAACAGATCTTGCTAAAGAAAAAACCGGCGTATTTACAGGGGCGTATGCGATCAACCCAGTAAATGGCAAGGAAATCCCTATCTGGATCGCTGATTATGTGTTAGCTTCTTATGGAACAGGTGCGATCATGGCAGTACCGGCACATGATGAACGTGATTACGAGTTTGCACAAACGTTTGATCTAGAAATCTTACCAGTCATCGAAGGTGGCGATACTTCAACAGCTGCCTACACAGAAGATGGTGTGCATATCAATTCTGATTTCTTGAACGGATTGAACAAAGAAGAAGCCATCGAGGCGATGAATCAATGGTTGGAAGAACATGGCGTTGGGAAAAAAGAAGTCAGCTATCGCTTGCGTGATTGGTTATTTTCTCGTCAACGTTATTGGGGAGAACCAATCCCGATCATCCATTGGGAAGACGGCACAGTGACAACAGTAGCAGAAGAAGAATTACCACTACGTTTACCAAAAACAAGCAATATCCAACCAAGTGGCACAGGGGAGTCACCATTAGCAAACATTGACGAGTGGGTCAATGTCGTTGATCCTGAAACAGGTAAAAAAGGCCGTCGTGAAACGAATACGATGCCACAATGGGCAGGAAGCTCATGGTATTACCTACGCTATATCGATCCACATAATAAAAAAGAATTAGCTAACTATGAAAAACTAGAACGATGGTTACCAGTAGATATTTATATCGGTGGGGCAGAACATGCGGTACTTCACCTATTGTATGCTCGCTTCTGGCATAAATTCCTTTACGATATTGGCGTGGTACCAACAAAAGAGCCTTTTGAAAAATTGTTCAATCAAGGAATGATCCTTGGAGAAAACAACGAAAAAATGTCTAAATCTCGTGGTAATGTCGTCAATCCTGACGATGTCGTGGAAGCATATGGTGCGGATACGTTACGTCTTTATGAAATGTTCATGGGACCATTAGACGCATCAATTGCTTGGAGTGAAAATGGCTTAGAGGGTAGCCGTAAATTCTTAGATCGTGTTTGGCGTTTGATCGTGGATGAAAATAATAAAATGCGTGATCGCATCACGACACTGAATGACGGTAAACTGGACAAAGTATATCATCAAACAGTTAAAAAAGTCACAGAAGATTACGAAAATCTACATTTCAATACAGCGATTTCTCAATTGATGGTCTTTGTCAATGAAGCATATAAAGTCGATGCCTTACCTTATGAATATATTGAAGGATTCGTACAATTACTTGCGCCGATCGCGCCACATATCGGTGAAGAGCTATGGGCGATCCTAGGCAATGAACAAGATCTTTCTTATGCACCATGGCCGACTTATGATGAAACTGCTTTGATTGAAGATGAAGTAGAAGTCGTCTTCCAAATCAATGGAAAAGTTCGTGCAAAAGCCAGTGTCGCACGTGACTTATCAAAAGAAGAACTAGAAAAAACAGCGATGGACGATGAGAGTATCAACGAACAACTAGAAGGAAAAACAATCAGAAAAGTGATCGTGGTTCCCAATAAATTAGTCAACATCGTCGCAAATTAACAATTAAATACCAATAGAAAAAAATAAAAACGAGATGCCACATTCTCATGGAAATCATTTGGATTTCATGAGAATGTGGTTTTTTTTATAAATTTCCATCGGAGGGAAATTTTATTATCAGTGATGATTTCATATTTTTACTCTATATAATAGTTATCCCTTTTTGTTCAAGGAATAGTAATTAATCTAGTGTAGACAAGTAAAAGGTAAAGTCGAAAAAAATAGTTATCAACTGGGGTTCACGTCTTGGGTGTTTTTTTACCTTGCTAACGGTAAAAAAAGATTTTATTAGTATTTTGAAATTATAGATAATATCTATAGGATGTGTATATTTTTTTACTTTGTAGAGAGGAGTGGATGATTGATTTCATATAAATGATCTTGCTTTTGCTAGCAATATTTTTTGTGAAGGGGCCTGAGCTAACTACATATCTTTTTCTACAGCTGTACTTTGCAGAGAATTTATAATCAAGCAGTTTGTTTTAGACGATTATTTATAACGTTCTTTTTATCCAAAAAGATCGATGATGAAATGTATTGTCAAAAAATAAGAGAGAGGAGAGAAACTTTGAAAGCAAAAAAAATAAGGATTATCGCTGCATCGTTTCTGTTGTTTCAACATGTGTTGATGCCTTCAGTAGTAATGGCTATAGAAAATGAACCGACAGCTAGTGCAGAGATTACACAAGAACAACCAGAAAGCGACTTGTCTGGAGCAACAACCGAAATGGTCGAAGAACAAGAATCAATGATTCACGAAGAGCTACCAGAAGTACCGAAGGAACCTGAACCACAAGCAGAAGTGACAGAGGAGTCCCTAGAGACAGTGGAACCACAAGCAGTGCCTCCACTTGATGAAAGTCTTTTATCTGGCTATTTGGGGCGATTGAATTTGTCTACAGAAAATGTTAGAGAGTTGACTAATCACGGTAGAAGTTCATATCTAGAAAATATCTTACAAAATGCAATTAATCGAACAATCGATTTAAATACAGCTGCAGGTTCATCCACAACATTCGCAGTTACTGTACCGACTCACTCTTTAGTTGAAAGAATCAACGGCAGTAATGGATGGATTTCGTCAATTGCGACTGACAGTCCTGCAGGAATGCCGGACGAATTTTACACACAGATGTACTACGGCAATCATTCGACCCACCAAAATACTTATAATTTGAATAATATAGTATCAAGTAATTCAGCTATTGAGGTTTCTGCAACAGTGACAAAGAATGCTAACTATACTGCAACCATCAATTTCACAGTTACACGAACACAAACAGGGAATACAGCGATATCATTAGATATTCGTGGAAATGTAGCGCTAGGTTCAACGGTTGTCGCAACGCAGTTTCCGAATATTGCTACACCAAGGAAAGTGATGGAGCTCAATTATACAGGGGAAACAATTGGACACTTGACTATCAATCCGGTTGCTTCAGTGGGTGTTTATGAAAATGTGACTGTTCAGGCGACGAGAAGTCAGAGTCTTCCTCAATCAGTCATTCAAGGCTGGTTCCATACATTACCGAGTACAGGTAGTTGGAGTTATTCCACGGTTAGTTTGGGAGGCGGCTGGTATCCTGGTTACAGTAATAGAATACCAGTGTATCTTCAGGATAACAATTCAACTGCAAACCCTAGACAATTTTGGACAAATGTGACGGTTGTTGATACCGAAGCTCCTACTGGAACAGCAAAAACGACGTGGACGTCCATTCAAGCGAATCGACATCGCGATTTCACTCAAGAAGAGCTCCGATCTGCAATAAATACACTTAGTGATAATTGGACATATTCAGAAAACATAAAGGTGACTTATGAACGGAACTTATCCGAGTTAAGACCAGGTACATCTTATCAAACTGGCTTTACCATTACGGATGAATCGTTAAATGCTGGCTATGTTTCACCAACAAGAATTTCTATTGTTGATACATTAGCCCCAACAGGAACAGTGCAAACAGAGACAATCGATCTTTCTGAAGTGACAACAGAGATTCCTTCGCGAACAGATCTCATGCAGTTTTTAAATGATGATCTTGATGATAACTGGACCTTACCAGAAAATATCATTATTCAACTCGTTGACGAAAATGGTACAGTGATAAACTTACAAAATTTAGAATCATCAGATGCTATCCAGACAGGTTATATTCGTTTAGAAGATGAGCGAGGAAATCAATCAAACTTACAAGAAGTCAAATTTACACTAGATAACGAAGGACCGACAGGAAATGTCGTAACCCAACCTGTCGATTTCCAAGCACGAAGAAAAGATGAATTGACGAGAGACGATCTATTACAGTTCTTTACTGAAGATCCATTGGATAATACGACGGCCTCAGATCAAATCGATCTTTCTTTGCGGAATGATTTAGGAGAAATTGTGAGTGTTGTCAATGTCGCACCTTCGATGACCGTCTATGATGCAAAAGTCCGTTTACAAGATATCCGAGGCAATCAGACGGAATATCCTGTGAACTATCGAGTGATCGATACGCAAGCGCCGACAGGAAGCGTCAAAGGAACTTGGACCGTTTTTGAGGCCGATCGTTATCGAGATTTTACTCAAGAAGAGTTGCGTTCCTTGATCAATAATTTAGCGGACAATTGGTCAGAGTTAGAAAATATTCAGTTAGAAAATCACCGACACTTGTTTGATTTATCTCCTAATTCAACGAATTCATATCATCCGACGGACATCACTGCAACCGATGAAGCTGGGAATGAATATGTCTTTAAAAATACCATGACACGGATAGTGGATACTACCGCTCCAACAGCCAATTTTAAAAATGAAGTCATCGACTTTTCGAGTCATACAGCTAATACTTTTTCACGAACAGACTTGTTGCAGTTCTTAAATGGAGATCCTAGTGATAACTGGACATTGCCACAGAATATTGTCATTGAATTAGTGGATAGTGAAGGCAACGAGTTTGAGTTAGATGATTTAGAATTCAAGGAATATATCGGTTACATCCGGTTGACGGATGGACATGGGAATCAGTCAAGTCCTCACGAAGTCAAATTCAAAGCAGGAGACAACGAAGGACCGACAGGAAATGTCGTAACCCAACCTGTCGATTTCCAAGCACGAAGAAAAGATGAATTGACGAGAGACGATCTATTACAGTTCTTTACTGAAGATCCATTGGATAATACGACGGCCTCAGATCAAATCGATCTTTCTTTGCGGAATGATTTAGGAGAAATTGTGAGTGTTGTCAATGTCGCACCTTCGATGACCGTCTATGATGCAAAAGTCCGTTTACAAGATATCCGAGGCAATCAGACGGAATATCCTGTGAACTATCGAGTGATCGATACGCAAGCGCCGACAGGAAGCGTCAAAGGAACTTGGACCGTTTTTGAGGCCGATCGTTATCGAGATTTTACTCAAGAAGAGTTGCGTTCCTTGATCAATGATTTAGCGGACAATTGGTCAGAGTTAGAAAATATTCAATTGAAAAGTCAGTATCCCTTGTATAGTTTAGAGCCGAATACTGAATACAATACCTATTACATGGATCTCACAGCAACCGATGAAGCTGGGAATGAATATGTCTTTAAAAATATCATGCCACGGATACTAGATACCACAGCACCCGACGGAACATTAAAAGATCCATTGGTGTTCACAAAAGGACAAACAGTACCAGATGCTCGTGAATTTCTAGATGGGGATCCAACGGATAACTGGTCATTGTCACCAGATATTCAAGTCGAAGTTGCGTATGAAAATAATGTCGCATTTGCGGATTTAGCGGTAGGCGATCATGGTGTAACGATCACCTTAACAGACCAAGCGGGCAATGTTCGGACACTGAACAGTCAAGTCACGATTCTAGAAGATACGTCCGAGTACATTGATGTGACGATTCCTGTGAACGTATCCTTTGCAGAAAGTAAAGAAAGCAATGGTATCGTCTCACCAACATATCAGATCCAAAACAATGCGGAACGAGCGGTCCAAGTGTCAGTGAGTTCGGTCGTTAGTCAATCCGCTACGGAAAAACTAACAGAAATCGATCTTGGGGTAAAAAACAATTTGAATGACAATCAAGTCATGTTGATCTCATCAGGAAAAAACCTCAATAACCGCAGAGAATTAGGAACGATCGAAGGGCATAGTGCTTCTTTCTCCTTCTCATTATTTGGCACAGTTGGTGAAAACTTTGATTTTGAAGGCTTGGATGATCCCTTGAATCCAATCTACAGTATGCGTTTGAATTTCCATGCGCAGTAATTGATAAGAAGAAGTTGCACAACTGTGTGACTTCTTTTTTGTACGTAATCTTATAACTATTTTCCTAAGCGATACGGAAAAATCTATTTTGAAAAGAAAGCGATTTCATTTTATAGTGAATATAAGAAATCCAATTAAAAAATTAGAGGAGTGATCGTAATGAAAAAAGCATTGATTATTTGTGCCGCAGGAATGTCTTCTTCGATGATGGCATCAAAAACAACAGAATATTTTAAAGGAAAAGGGGAAGAAGTATTTGTTGATGCGGTTTCTGCAACTGAAGGGGACAACCAAATCAAGACAAGTGATTTCGATTTGTTCTTGATCAGTCCTCAAACAACAATGTACTTGGATAAATTTGTTAAACTAGGAAAAACAGTAGGGAAACCGGTCGTAAGTATACCATTCCAAGCGTATGTTCCTATCCCTACAGGTATCCAAAAATTAGCGGAGCTGATTGAGGAAAATATATAGACGAATAGGGGAAGATAATAATGAAACAAACAGAAAAAGAGTTATTGCGGCAATTGATTGATCATCAAGGAGAATACCTCACGAGCCAGTACCTCGCTTCTGAATTATTATTATCTGACCGTACGATTCGCAACTATTTAAAAACATTGAATGAAGTGATCGAAAACAATGGCGGAAGACTCATCGCCAAGCAAGGGCAAGGGTATCAACTAGAGATCATCAACAAGCTTGCTTTTGCCCTGTTTTTAAAGCAACGAGAAGTAACTGTCGAATATGGTGATCAGGTGACTGAGTTTTATGGTTCAGAAGATCGAAAAAAGTACATTTTAAATAAACTACTTTTGGAAGATCGCGCAATCGTGATCGATGATTTGGCAGAAGAGTTATATATCAGCCGTTCGAGTTTAGTGAATGATATCCAAGAAATCAAAGAGAAGATCGCCGAATATTCGTTGAAAATTGTGTCGAAACATAAGCAGGGAATGTGGATCGAGGGTCAAGAACAGGACAAGCGACATGTGATCATGGATACCTTTTTTGGAAATAAGTATACTAATTCTTTAAAAGAATATCTCGGTAACAGTCAATTTTTCAAGGAAATCAATTTTGAAGAATTAGTGATCGTCATCTTGGACGAGATTCGTGAATCCAAATTGAAGGTGTCCGATTTTGTGATACAAAATTTAGCGTTACATTTAGCATTGGCAATCAAGCGAATGCGAGCTGGTTTTGAGATACAAGTACCTGAAATCACTGGAGAAGAAATCCATGAGACCGAATATCAAGCAGCTAAGAAGATAACCAGACGGATCGAGTCTATAATGAATGTTCGTTTCCCAAAAGATGAAATTGCTTATTTAGCGTTACATTTGATGGCTAAATCGAATCAAAATCATAAAAGGGAGAATCAGAAGTTAGTGACAGAGTTAATGTCAGTTCTTAAAGAGTTAGCTCAGGTTCTGGGGCAGTCCATCGTCGAGGATTATCAATTCAGGAATGGCTTACTCAATCATTTAGAACCGATGCTGGTTCGCTTAGAGCGAGGAATCGCTCTGGAAAATCCTTTAACAAAAGAAATCAAAAAAGAAGATCCGAGAGCATTTGAATTAACCAAATACTATTTTGGTCAAATGCCTTCGCTGAAAGGTTATAAAATCAATGAGGATGAATGGGCGTATTTAGCGCTTCATTTAATGGCAGCAATTGAAAAAAATAAGGTAGATTGTAAACTACAGGCATTGATCATTTGTGCGACTGGCTATGGAAGTGCGCAATTGCTAAAAAATCGAGTGTTGAGTGAATTTGGAAAAAATATTGCAGTGAATCAAGTGAAAGGCTATTACGAAATCGATGAACAGTCGTTAGAAAATGTTGATTTGATCATTTCTTCCATTGATTTATCAACGATGTTTTTCAAAGTCCCTGTTCTTCATGTCAGTGTTTTCTTGAATGATCAAGATGTTCAAAAAATCCGTAAAGTGATTGAAGAACATCGCCCAAGTTGTTTCGTGAAGCCCCAAGAATCTGTCTCACTCATGAAAGAAAAGAGGGCATTTTACGAAGAGCAGATTTCAAAAAAATGGTTTAAAGTCTATTCTTCAGCACCAACAAAAGATCAAGTGATCGCTGAATTGTTGGCACTTTTACAAGAAGATGAAACGGAGAATTATACGTCTGAGATGTCTCACCAAATCGAACGTCGTGAGAAAATGGGGCAAATCATTTTCAGTGAACAAGTAGTTGTCCCGCATCCAGCGATCCCAGTGGGGGTTACTGCTAAAATTGCAGTGGGGATCATTCCTGATGGGATGGCATGGGATGAACAAGGGGCGCTCCATTTTGTCTTTCTAGTCTCTCCTTCTTGTATCGAGAATGAAGGAATCACTGTTGTAACGAAGGCAATCGTAAAATTTATTGATCGATTGGATCTACAGCAGCTGATTTTAGCTGAACCAACGTTTGAAAACTTTAATCAACAATTTATGAAAATGATTTACTAAGGAGGCGTCTTGATGACGGAGAAAATGACGAGTGAAGAGCTCCAAGTGACCGCATTTGATATTATTTTTCACAGTGGCAATGCACGAACATTGATCCACGAGGCATTTGCTTTGTTACGAGCAGAAAGCTTCACAGAAGCTGAAGGAAAGCTAAATGAAGCGAATCAGGAGATTTTGGAAGCCCATAGGTCACAAACGCATTTATTGAAAGAATATGCAAGTGGGCAAAAGATCGAAATGGAAATCATCATGGTCCATGCGCAAGATCATCTGATGACGACGATGACTTTGTTGGAAGTGGCAAAAGAGATGAGTTACTTATATCAAAAATAAACAAGAACGGAGGTGGGAAAATGAGTGAAGCTGAGAAAAAACAACGGGAGTTAGAGAAAAACGCATTTAGTTTGAAAGTCTTATATTTTAATCGCTATCTGATTATTCGCTATTTGACAGCTGGTTTCTTTTTTACCAATCTTTACTGGCTGGTTTCCTTACTCCTTGCGAGTAGCAAGATGTTTTGGGTACCATTAGGGCTATTATTCTTTCTTTTACCAGTCGTCGCAGAACAAGTGGCACTCTATCGTACACATAAAAATAATGCAACGGTTACTCGAAATTATTTCCGATTGCAAGCGGTAACCAATGTATTTCTCCTATTAGCAGTATTTTCACCAGGATATTCTCAATTGTTTCCTTTTATGGCGGATGGTTCAAATGGACAAGCATTGATTCTGTTTGTGATTGCTAGTGGGCTACTGATCTGTCTGTTTTGTCAGCGACGCTTGAATAAAATCCATGCAAATACGGATCGTCACTATCAACGAATCAAAGAGTATGAACGTGTAGTACATTTTGGAAAGGGGAGTAAATAGATGTTTGATTTTCTACAGAAATATTTGATGGGACCGATGGGGAAAGTGGCACAATTCAAGATCGTACGCGCAGTAATGGCTGCTGGGATGGCGTCGATTCCTTTTACGATCGTAGGTTCGATGTTTTTAGTTTTGAATATTTTACCGTTACCATTTCCGTTTTTAGAAGGATTTTTCAATGCAACTTTCTTTAAAGTCAGCGACTTGTATATGATCGTCAATACGATGACGATGGGGATATTATCTATTTATTTTGCTATTGTATTTGCTTATGAATTAACGTCGATCGAAAGAGATGAACAAGCACTGAATGTCAATCCTTTAACTGGCGCGCTATTATCTGTTTTTGCTTTCTTCATGTGTATTCCAGAGTTGATCATTTCAGACGGAAAAATCAGCTTGATCTCTAGTATGACCGATGCAGAAACTGTGGTTAGTGGGGTACGTATGGGCGCATTTGTCGAACGTCTGGGTACGTCAGGCATTTTTACCGCCATCATCATGTCTTACATTGCAGTTGAGTTGTATTGTATGTGTGTAAAACGCAACTGGGTCATCAAGATGCCAGATGTTGTACCACCTGGGGTTTCACGTTCCTTTACCGCATTGATCCCAACGTTTGTGATTGCCTTTGTGGTGATGCTTGTCAATGGCACATTAGTTGCGTTAGGAACAGATATTTTCAAAATGATCGCTATTCCATTTGGATTTGTAACAGAATTAACGAATACGTGGATAGGGATCATGATCATTTATTTCTTGATCCACGCATTATGGATCGTAGGGATTCATGGGGCGAACATTATTACCTCATTCTTGACACCAATCGTTTTAGCGAACATGGCAGCGAATGCCCAAGGTGCAAATTATCCTTTAGCCGGCGAATTTAATAACTCTTATGTAACAGTTGGTGGTTCTGGGGCGACATTAGGATTAATTATCTTTATTGCTTTTATGGCAAAATCCGATCAGTTAAAAGTATTAGGAAAAGCTTCATTAGTACCAGGGATTTTCAATATCAATGAACCAATCATTTTCGGGATGCCGATCGTTTATAATCCTTACCTGGCAGTACCGTTTTTCTTAGCACCGATGGCATCCGCATCATTAGCATACTTTGCCATCAAACTAGAAATTGTTCGACCAATGTTAGCCCAAATGCCTTGGCCTTCACCGGTAGGGATCGGCGCCTTTGTTGGTAGTGGAGGTGATTGGAAAGCCGCTGTCTTAGCCGTCTTATGTGCGATTCTCGGCTTTATCATCTGGTTGCCATTCATCAAGTTTTATGACAATAAATTATTGACTGAAGAACAAGAAAAAGCCGCAGAATTAGCAAGAGAAGGTTCAGTGGCATAGTGATTCAAAAGAAAACTCAGTTGCCATTCGTTAGAGATGGTAACTGAGTTTTTTAGTGAGTTGTTATGAAAAAAGAAAAGCCTATATATGTTGAATAATGAGAAAATTGGGGGAAGCTTGTAAAAATAACCTTGTATACAAAAAAATAGATATCTATTAGTCAATAGAACCTACGAAGTTACTTCTAGAGGGAGAACACGATCAAAGTAAGGCAAGGGAATATTAGAAAACAGTTGCTCCCCCTCTTAAAGAAAGCCACGATATTTCAATTGCCAAGATAGTCAAAAGTGCAACATTCTAAAAATAAGGGGAATAGCCTAGTTCATATATGGACAGTCATAAAAAGATGTAAAAATGGTCGATGGCAACTCAATGATGCTTGATATTTATATCAAATAACAGAAAAAAAAGGACAAATATGTGGGAAATCCTCCGTATACTAGACATAAGTATGAAATAAAGAGGTTTAGAAAAAGGAGGACAAGTAAAAGAAATGAAAGAAACAAATCCAATAAACAAATCCAATAAACAAAAAAACTTGAGTATCTATACAAGCAAAGCCGATGATTCGAAATGACAGTCTCTCGATAATTTGAAAGCAAAGGCTCATACAAAAATATTGAAAGACAAGAATCCACAGAAAAAATCATTCACTTCCCCTCACGTCAAAAATCATGGAACTAACCAACTAAAAAAGCCAACTCATCATAAAAAAGGAAAGCTCATGATGAGTTGGTTTTTTAGTTGTTGTTAAGTGTCTAAATTAGAAAATCTGCTTTTTCTGTAAATCAATCATTGTTCAATCAAGCGTTTTGCTATGTCATAGTCACCTTCATAAGGTTCATCTACGCCACCGACTTTTTGATAGGCATCCACGCCTTTACCAGCAATCACAACAGAGTCTTCTGGCTGGCTTTCTGCTAATGCTAGTTGGATCGCAGTCGGACGGTCCATTTCATAATGAACAGCAAGTGCTGTATTTGTGATCGCTGCATGGATTTCTTCTGCAATTTTTTGTGGATCTTCAAAAGCAGGATCATCTGCGGTCAAGAAAACGACATCGGCTGTTTCTGACAAGACTTCTCCAAAGTCTTGTCTGCGGGAAATCGCTTTGTTTCCTGGACTTCCTAGAACGACGATCACACGGCCATTAGGATGCTCACTCTTAGCAAATGCTAATAATGTTTTTAAACTTAAATAGTTATGGGCATAGTCAACATATATATGGGAGCCGTTTTTATGGGTCAACTGATCCATGCGTCCGGGAACCCTAGCTTCTCTTAGTCCTTGTTGGGCATCTGAAATCGAAGCACCCGCTAATGTCGCTGCAATGATTGCGCTAGCTGCATTTTCTTGATTAAAGCCACCAGCTAATTTGATCGTATATTCTGCTTCAACAGGTAATTCAGAACCATGTGTGATCAATTCGAACGCTTGCGTTTGATTTTCTAAACTTTTCACTTGAACGTCTGTAGTATCTGCTCGTCCGTAAGTGATGGCAGGAATACCGTGGACTTGTCCTGTTTCCACTAATAAATCAAAGTAATCACTTTCACGATTTAAAATCACTTTTTTTGAATTTAAGATCAGTTGACGTTTGCAATAAAAGTAATCATCAAACGTCGGGTGTTCGATCGGACTGATATGATCGGGTGAAATATTTAGGAAAATCCCGACATCTAAAGTGAGTCCATAAACACGTTGCGTTTTGTAGGCTTGAGAAGAAACCTCCATGACAAGATGTGTCATACCGTTTTCTACTGCTTCAGCCATCATGCGATACAAGTCGAGTGATTCCGGTGTTGTCAGATGAGATTTGAAAAAAGACTTGCCGTCTAATGTGGTATTCATAGTTGAAAAAAGGGCAGTTTTATAGTTAGTCGTATGGTCTAAAATGGCCTTGGTAAAGTATGCAGCGGTGGTTTTACCTTTAGTCCCAGTAAATCCGATGACTAGCATCTTGTTTTGTGGATAATCATAAAAAGCCATGGAAAGAATTGCCATTGCTTTGCGAATATCGGTCACGATTATGCCACAAGCTTCGTTCTCATAAGGTTCTTCAGCCACGTAGTAATTAAGCCCTTGAGCAATTGCGGCAGTTAAATACTCTTCTTTAAAATTTAATCCTTTACAAAAAAATAATGTCTCAGCATCGACCTGACGTGAGTCATAACTTAATTTCTTGAATACTCTATTTTCTGGAGCATACAGATGCCACCCCTGTGGTGATACAAATTCTTTTAACAGATTTTCTTTTAACAATAAGTTGCGGATATCTTCTAAGGAGAAGCTCATTGAATCATCCCTCACTTTGTATTTATTTGGTTTATTATAGCATATTTTTTGTTACGTATTTTCGTGAACAGACGATTTAAGTAAAAATGAAAATTAGTTGACAAGATCAAAAAAATAGGCAGGCCGAAAAATAGGAAAGGACCTAAAAATAGATGGAGATAATTCATTACAGAAATCCCAATATATTAAAAATAATAAAATAAATAGAAAGCAACTGAGAAATTAAGCGATTTTTTCACATTTTAATTTCGTTCGGTGAATGAAGATGTTAAAACAGAAAATACTCCCTTGGTAAAAAATAAGCCAGTTTCCAAAGAATGAGGATAGAGAACAAGAGCATTCTGTAATCAAAATAAAACAGTTATTATGTAAAGACTTTAACTGATATAAAATAAAAAAAGCCGATAAAAAGATTGCTACTTTGTGGATTTACACTTAAAATATGAGTAATGTTTTGAAGAAAGTTGGAATCTGATCAATGACTAATCAAAGAAAACCAGCAGTAGAAAATTTGACAGTTCAAGAGAAAATGGCTAGAGGTTCTGCTTGGATGACTGCAAGTAATATGATCTCTCGATTACTGGGCGCAGTCTATATTATTCCTTGGTATGCTTGGATGGGCGAAAATGCAAAGGCTGCCAATGGATTATTCAATATGGGGTACAATATTTATGCGTTATTCTTAATGATTTCAACTGCGGGGATTCCAGCTGCCATTGCGAAACAAACCGCACGTTACAATTCATTGAATGAATACGGGACGTCTCACCGGTTGTTTCTACGAGCAATGCAAATGATGGCTGTTTTAGGGGTGTTTTTTGCAGGATTTATGTATTTTGCTTCGCCTTGGTTAGCTCGTGCCTCTGGTGGTGGGGAAGAATTGATTCCAATCATGCGCTCATTAAGTGCAGCACTATTAGTATTTCCTTGTATGAGTGTTATTCGAGGATACTTCCAAGGGAATCAGGAAATGATGCCTTATGCACTTTCGCAAATCGTTGAGCAGATTGCGCGCGTATTTTATCTGTTGCTTTCTACATTCATCATCATGAAAGTCCTGTCAGGGGACTACGTAACTGCGGTGACCCAATCGACTTTTGCAGCATTTATTGGGATGATCGTCAGCTTGGCTGTCTTATTATATTTTTTGAAGAAACATCAAGCGTATACAGCAGCTCGTGTGCAGTACAGTGAAAACCAAGTGACCATTGCCACGAAAGAATTATTGTTGGATACGATCAAAGAAGCGATTCCTTTTATCATCGTAGGATCAGGGATCACGATTTTTAAATTAGTCGATCAATTTACATTTATTAAAATCATGTCGGATACCACTGAATATTCCAATGCCCAATTATTGGATCTTTTTTCAATTTTCAGTGCGAATCCTGACAAGTTGACAATGGTCGTCATTGCTTTAGCGACGTCGATTGCTGCGACAGGTTTACCTTTGATCACGGAAGCGGTAACGATCAAGGATCGTCGTGGACTAGCAAAATTAACAAGCAGTAATTTACAGTTGTTTTCCTTTATTATGTTTCCTGCAACGTGTGGTGTGATGCTCTTGGCATACCCTTTGAATACTTTATTTTACACACCAGATCAATTAGGAAGCCAAGTATTGATCCAAGCAAGTTTTGTCGGTCTTTTTCTAGGACTTTATATGCTTGTATCGAATATGCTTCAAGGGATGTTTGAAAACAAAGCGGCGATCCAATACTTACTGGTTGGGTTTCTCGTAAAATTAGTCTTGCAGTATCCAGCAATCCGTATTTTTGAAGTATATGGACCATTGCTCGCAACGATGATTGGTTTTATCGTTTCTTGTTCACTGATACTAAAGAAAATCCATCAAGTGGCTCGCTTCAATCGGAAATTTGTATGGCGTCGCACCTTATTGATTTTTATTCTTACTCTGTTGATGCTCCTTGCAGCAGGGCTGACGAAAATGATTTTCGGGATGTTCTTGAGCCAAGACAGTAAGTTCCAATCACTAATATTAATTGTTTTAGTCGCCGGAGTGGGTGGTTTGGTATATACGTATCTGGCACTGAAGCTTCGTCTCGCAGATAAGTTATTAGGACGTCAAGGGATGATTCGTTTACGCCGACGGTTACGTATCAAATAAGACAGGCATTGCTTGAAAAGGGGACAATCACATGCGTTTAGATAAATTTTTAGCTGACATCGGTCTTGGCAGCCGCAAAGAAGTCAAAGGGCTGATCAAAAAAGGCTTGATCACAGTCAATGGAAACTGTATTAAAAGTGATAAATATCAAGTGAAAGAAACCGAAGACACGGTGGTGTATCTAGATGAATCCTTAAATTATCAAAAAGATTTTTATTATATCTTGAATAAACCAGCTGGCGTAGTTTCAGCAACTCAAGATAATCATGATCAAACCGTCATCGACTTACTTTCTGATGAAGATTTTCGGGAAGATCTATTTCCAGTCGGTCGGTTAGATAAAGATACAGAAGGATTGTTGATCCTGACCAATGATGGACAGTTTTCACATCAATTACTCTCTCCTAAAAAACACGTAGAAAAAGAATACTTGGCAGAGGTCAAAGGTGTGATGACGAAAGCAGATGTGTCAGCATTTGCAGAAGGATTACTCATTGATGGAGATGAACAGACACTGCCTGCAAAACTGTTCATTGACTCAGTCGATGAAGAAACAATCACTTCTCGTATCCGCTTGATCTTACATGAAGGGAAATTCCATCAAGTCAAACGGATGGTAAAAGCCGTTGGCAAAGAAGTCACTTACTTGAAACGGATACGTATGGGGAATTTTCTTCTGCCAGAAGATTTAGCTTTAGGAGAGTATCGCCAAATGACACCAGATGAATTGGCACAAGTAAGAAGTAAATAGAGCCTGAAAACACAGCTTATAGGATTGGGGTATACTACTCAATCCTGTAAGTTTTTTTGTTTATTTATTGAAATCATGATAGATGGCAACCTAAAACAGCTATTTTTCGTTTTTCTGTCTCACACCTCAGATCAAAATGATTCTTTTACAATCTTCTCTATAATTTGTTTCATTTTCCCTATGATTTGTTCATTTATTATATCTTTTGAAAGCGCTATAATGACAGTGCGAATGAGGTGAAAGGAGTTTTTATATGAGAAAAAGGAAGGGGTTAAAAGGTTTTTTTGGGAATTTATGGCGCTATAAGGCGCTTGTTTTAATGGCGATCCCTGGGATGATCTGGATGATTTTTTTCTTTTACATCCCGGTATTAGCGAATGTCGTTGCGTTTAAAAATTTCCATATTTCTGCGGATGGCTTTCTTGCCAGTTTAAGAGAGAGTCCATGGGTTGGATTGGAGAATTTCAAGTTTTTATTTTCTTCTGATCAAGCGTTTCTGATTACCAAAAATACGATTTTATATAATGTGACATTTATTTTACTGAATCTTTTGATATCTGTCGTGTTTGCAATCATTATGAGTGAATTGCGAAATAAACGATTGGTAAAAGTATACCAGACCATGTCATTGCTTCCCTATTTCCTTTCTTGGGTCATCATTAGTTACTTTGTCTATGCGTTTTTAAGTCCAGATAAAGGGATCTTCAATCAATGGTTGGCAGCAAGTGGGAGAGAAACAATCAATTGGTATAATGATCCTAAATATTGGCCATTTATTCTAGTCTTTATTGGAACATGGAAAGGGATCGGCTATAACAGTATCATTTATTTTGCCTCAGTTATGGGAATCGATCCGACGTATTACGAGGCAGCGATGGTGGATGGCGCAAGCAAGTGGCAACAAATCAAACATGTGACGATTCCACAATTGGTCCCTCTGATGACGATCTTGACGATATTAGCAGTTGGAAATATTTTCCGAGCGGACTTTGGTTTGTTCTATAATATCCCAAGAAATTCCGGAGCGCTTTATGAAGTGACACAAGTTTTAGATACTTATATCTATAATGGGCTGACATCCACTGGCGACTTTGGTATGACGGCCGCAGCTGGGCTGTATCAATCAGTCGTCGGCTTTGTTTTATTAATGATCACCAATACGATTGCTCGTCGTTTTGACAGCGAATCGGCATTGTTCTAAGGAGGAGAAAAATGAATAAAAAGAAAGTTCAACGAGTAGAGATCCGCTCGTTTAGTCAAACCACCAACTTTTTCTCCAATATTTTGATTGCACTTTTTGCTTTTTCTTGTGTGTTACCATTTATTTTTGTAATTGCGATCTCTTTTACAGATGAATCCATTTTGTCCACACAAGGGTATAGTTTCTGGCCTAAAACATTTAGTACATTTGGGTATACTTTTTTGTTTGACCAGATGCAAAACAAAATTTTTCAGGCTCTTTTCGTCACTGTTCTTGTGACAGTAGTAGGAACGTTGATCAATAGTACAGCAACTTCTTTATATGCTTATGCTATTTCTCGATCCAACTTTCCATTTCGTCGTTTCTTTACAGTCTTTTGTTTGATCACGATGTTGTTCTCACCAGGGATGGTTGCGAACTACTTAGTGATGACGAATTTATTACAACTGAAAGATACGATTTGGGCATTGATTTTACCGATGGCAGTCAGTCCGTTCAATATTATCGTGATGCGAACATTCTTTAAACGTTCGGTGTCTGATTCGATCATTGAATCTGCTAGGATAGATGGGGCGAGTGAACTTCGGATTTTTGTACAAATCGTCTTACCTTTAGCGATTCCAGGAATTGCGACAATCAGTTTATTTGCAGCTTTAGGTTATTGGAATGACTGGTTCAATGCGTTACTGTATATTCAAAACGATAATCTCGTTCCATTGCAATATTTATTGATGAAGATTCAAAGCAATATCCAATATCTTACTCAAAATGCTGGAGCAGGTAGTCAGTTAGCCGGCGGTCTTGCTTCTGTTCCTGGAGAGTCTGCTCGTATGGCAATCGTTGTTATCTCAACATTACCGATTGCGATCAGCTATCCATTTTTCCAAAAACATTTTGTTAAAGGGTTAACGATTGGCGGCGTCAAAGAATAAAGCACTAAAATAGGAGGAAAAAGATATGAAGTTATGGAAAAAATTAGCTTTTACAGGATTCTCAGCACTAACAGCAATCAGTTTAGCAGCTTGTGGGGGCGGTTCAGGTGACAAGGACGATGCAGCGGCCAGTGATACGACGACATTACAAATGTACCAGATCGGTGACAAACCAGATAACCTTGATCAGCTGATGGAAGTCGCAAATAAACGTATTGAAGAAAAAATTGGTGTAAAAGTCAATATCAACTATATTGGTTGGGGCGACTATGAGAAGAAAATGAACGTCATCATCTCATCCGGTGAAAATTACGATATCGCTTTTGCCAACAATTACGTATCAAATGCACAAAAAGGCGCGTTTGCAGACTTGACTGAATTAGCGCCTAAATATGGAAAAGAAGCGTATGATTCTTTGGATGAAGCATATATCAAAGGCAATCTGGTCAACGGGAAATTATATGCCTTCCCTGTAAACGCCAATGTCTTTGCACAACAAGTGTTGACTTTCAATAAGCCATTATTAGATAAATACAATTTATCGATTGATGGTATTGAAACGTATGCAGATGCAGAAAAAGTTTTACAAGAATTCCATAAAAAAGAACCGAATACAGCGGCTTTTGCCATTGGGCAAGGATTTAAAGTACAAGGGGATTTCGATTATCCATTAGGAAATACTTTGCCATTTGCGGTTGATTTGAATGGCGACAAAACAAAGATCATTAATCAATATGACAACGAAAATTACATCGAACTGTTACGGACGATGCATAGTTGGTATGATCAAGGATTGATCCCTAGTGATGCAGCGACTAGTAACAAAGATTATCCGTTAGAAGGTAATACATGGTTGATGCGTGGAGAAACACAAGGACCATACGATTACGGCGATACGATTTTAACAAATGCTGCAAATCAAGAATTAGTATCGAAACCAATTACTGTTCCTTTGAAATCAACAGGACAAGCGCAAATGGCAAATTTTGTTGTCTCTAATACATCAAAAAACAAAGAGAAATCAGTAGAGTTCTTAGCGTTATTGAATAGCGATCCTGAATTGCTTAACGGCTTGGTTTGGGGAATCGAAGGAGAGGCATGGGAAAAAGTTGGCGATGACAAAGTAAAATTATTAGACGGCTATCAGCCAAAAACGCACATGTCTGCTTGGAATACTGGAAACAATAAGATTCTTTATACACAAGATACGATTACCGATGAAATGATTGCTAAAAGAGATCAATCGATTGCAGAAGCTGAAACTTCTCCAATCTTAGGCTTCAGTTTTAATACAGACAGCGTAAAAACTGAATTGAGTAATATCTCAAATGTCATGAATCAATACCTTGATGGATTGAACACTGGAACTGTCGATCCAGATGAAACCTTACCAAAACTAATGGATGCCTTAGATAAAGCTGGATACGACAAAGTACTGACAGAAATGCAAAAACAATATGATACATTCCGACAAGAGAACAATTAATCAATACTGAAGTTATGATGGAAGTATCTAGCTCCGAGAAATAAGGCGGAATCCACGGAAATTGCTCTTGCATTTTTGTGGATTCCGCCTTATTTACGAAGAAGCTACTTCTGGACTATCGGTTATCTAGCTGATAACCGAAGTATTGCTCCTCGAAGACCATTTATTTGGTTTTAAAGGTTCCAATATGCTCAATGTTACAGTATGTTTTTGTATAATAGGATATGATGAAGAATAAAGGGGGGGAAGTCCTGTGTTAGGTAGAGCATTGGAAACAGTATTCATACGCGTATGGGTCATCATGAAATTGACATTGTATTTTTGGGGCTTAGCTGTGTGTGGCGGCGTCGTTTTAGGAATCGGGCCAGCTTGGAAAGTTGTCAATGAACAGTTTTATCTCCATGGTTTCGAATATAAAGATATCATGATCAGCGAAAGTTGGCAGATGTTCAAACAGTCCTTCGTGCGAGGAAATCAATTATTTGGTCTTTTTTCGGCTTGTCTTTTTTTGCTTAGTTATAACTTGTATTTATCTGTACAGATTCAAGGGATTCTTTTCTTAGTGGTTGATTTTATTATACTGTTCAGCATGTTGTACGCCTATGCGACGTATCAATATAGTATGATTTTAGATAGTGGCTATCAAATGACTTTAAGAAATCTGCTGAAGTTGAGCTTGATTTCCAGTTTCGCAAGTTTTTCAACTTTCTTAAAAATCATCCTTGGCAGTGGTCTGATTCTTTGGGTGACGTGGAATTATAAAGGGTTGATTTTATTTGGTTTGATTGGGTTACTTACAGTTTGGAACGGAACGATCACCAAACAATGGCGGGAAAATCTGGACTTGCAGTTGGAAACATATGAATAGGTTAGATTTTATCTTTTCAAAAGGAACGTTGTTAAACCGTTTATTGCGTAAATATGCGATCATGATGATTGCTTTGACGATGATTGCAACGATCATCATCAGTGTGCATACATTCATCCAAAGACAAATTCAAGCACAACAAGTAGTGAATGACGCAGTTCAAAGTACGTTGCGAACGCTTAGTGATAAAACAACGTTAAGTAAAGTGATCAAAGATCAATTTGTAGGGGATTCAGATAAAATCGAGAATACCACCACTTATTTAACTAAACCGATCGATCAATATTTGATGTATGCGTACGACCGACAACGACAATCTGCTGATTTTCTTTCATTCCCTAACGTAGTTCGTGATATGTATGTCAATTATGAAGAGGTAAGTAGTGTGTACCTTGTGTTCAACCAATTACCAGAATATTTTGAGTCCACTAGAGAGAACAAAGGCGGGATAGTCAAGAAGGGAACGCCACAATTAAAACAGGCTTTTTATATCAAAATGACGATTACACAAGGTGGCGCAGAAATTGGCAGTATGTTTGTAGGGTTTGATAAAGATGAACTTGATGCAGCGCTGACGAATTTAAATACGTTTAATGGATTATCTCTTTACATGATTTCCGGAACGAGTAATCGGTTGTATACATTTCATGATCGAGCACTGGGCAAAGAACGAATCTTTAAGCAGGAAAAGTTGATCAATCAGACCCTACAAGCGGATTCTACATTACCAGTGGAGAAATTAGAAAAATCGAATTTTATCCAATCGCAAGAGGTGTCCGACGATTATCGTATTTTAGCCACATTAGATAAGCGTACGGTTCGCCAAGTAACAGAAAAAAGCTTAGCACCGTTAATTATTGGCGTCATTTTATTGGATGGTTTATTGCTTTTATATTTATACAAGACGTTCAAACGTTATTCTCAACAAATCGATCGTGTCATGGAAGCCATGGATGAAGTGGCTAGAGGGAATTTAGATACTCGTGTGGATACTAGTATCACTGAATACGAGCTAAAAGACCTATCAGTCGGAATCAATGAGATGCTAGGCAGTATCAATCAATATGTGGAAGATATCTACAAATTAGAAATCAAACAACAAGATGCGCACATGCGCGCATTACAAGCACAAATCAATCCGCATTTTCTATACAATACATTGGAATATATTCGAATGTATGCCATCAGTGAAGGTAGTGAAGAACTAGCAGATGTTGTCTATGCTTTCTCTGCATTATTACGTAATAACACCAACCAGGAAAAGACGATTCATTTAAAAGAAGAATTGGATTTTTGTGAGAAGTATGTGTACCTCTATCAAATGCGTTATCCTAGCCGTATCGCCTATCATTTCACGATTGAATCATCATTGGAAGAGATTGAAGTACCGAAATTTATCATCCAACCATTAGTAGAAAATTATTTTAAACATGGCGTTGATTTTACTCGTTTTGATAACGCATTGAGTGTAAAAGTATTTGAAGAAAATGGACTTGTTCATCTTTTGATTCGTGATAATGGCAAAGGAATCACGGAAGAGCGATTAGCTGAAATCAGCGCACAGTTGGCGCAAAACAAAGTAGAACTCAGTGGATCGATCGGCTTACAAAATGTCAATGAACGGTTGCGTGCTAGTTTTGGACCGAGTTATCAGATGATCCTAGCTAGAAATGCAACTGGTGGATTAACGATCCATATTACTTTTAAAATAAAAAGGGGAGCTGCTGATGACTTATAATGTACTACTAGTTGATGATGAATATATGATCTTAGCTGGCTTACAAAAAATCATCAATTGGCAAAATTTAGGATTTAACGTTGTTGCTACTGCAGAAAATGCTATGCAGGGACTATCGATTTTAGAGACGCAGCCAATTGATCTAGTTGTCACAGACGTAACGATGCCTGAGATGAATGGATTAGAATTTATTGAAGCTGCTCAAAAAGAACATTTTTTTGAATTTATGATCTTATCGGGCTATCAAGAATTTGATTATCTAAAAAGCGGGATGCAGTTAGGCGCCGTTAATTATTTGATGAAACCAGTCAATAAAGCAGAACTGATTACTAGTCTTGAAACCGTCAAGAAACGCTTGGATCATCGAAGACAACAAAAAAATCAACAAGAAGTGTACCAAGAAATTCTATTTAGCCAATGGTTGAATGATGAATTGGATGAACCTAGTGAAGAAGAACTTTTAGAAAAACTAGGCAAGCGTCAGCGACGTGTCTTACTTGCACAAGTACCTAGGCAGGCTGAAACGACAATCAGTCAGTGGCTGACAAAAAGAAAAGAACCTTTTTATTACCAACGGAATTATGGAGAACTTGTTTTATTTGTTTTGTTGCTTCAGGAGGAGGCAGTAGAATTGTTTAGCCATTTTGTTGAACAGTCGCTGATGTGTGAGAATTGGCTGATCAGTATTGGGGATGAATCTTGTGATCCGGAAATGATACCGCAAAGCTTCCAGCATGCTAAAGATAATTTACAACTACATCAATTCTATGGGGATCAAAATCAACGTATTTTCTATGCCGAACAAGCAGAAATTAAACAATCAATTGATTTTGTATCATTTAGTCGTGTGTTGAAAAGTGGTCAATTAGCGCTCGCACAACAAATGATCTCTGACTTTTTCGAGCAATTCCAACAGGCGGTCATGTCGCCTGAAGATATCCGTCATTTCAGTTTTTTATTATTTATGGATATCTATCGTGAGCTGATCCGTTTAGAAGATGATGAATACTTAACAGGCATCCAAAAAATCAATCAAGCAAAATCTGTCCAAGAGTTGCATCAACTCCTACTATCTTTATTGGAAAATCAGCATAATCAAAAATATAGTCAAAATGTCGAAAAAGTTCTTCAAATCTTACATGAGAAATATAAAGAACCTTTAACCTTGAAAGAAGTCGCAGAACATTTGCATCTAAATGTCATGTATCTAGGACAACTGTTTAAAAAAGAAACTAAAAAAAGCTTCTCTGCGTACTTGAATCACTTAAGAATGGAACAAGCAAAATGGTTGCTGATCCATAGTAATCAAAATATCAATGAGATCTCTAATGAAATCGGCTATAATAATACGACCTATTTTTCAAAATTATTCAAAAAAATCGTTGGACAGTCGCCTTCAGAATACCGAGAAAATCAAAGTCAAACAGAAGGAAGTTTCATCTGAAAAAAAACAGAGATCTTGAGATTTAACATCTCATTATCTCTGTTTTTATATGATTGAATAAGTGAAAAAAATCATATAAAAAAACAAAAAATATAAAATATGTGATGGGTTCTATGTTAAAATGGACCATGTAGATTGTTTATGATGGTAGCTACTCAGGGGGTGATGCTTATGAGCATTTTCCTACTTCAACGAAGGGAGTAGCCTTTTGTCTGTTGCGGAAGCACTGGCATTGATGATCCAGTTTGGATCGTTGATGCTTGTGCTTGTTGGCATTATGCTGACAAGCAGCAAAAACGATAAAAAATAACCCCGTCATAAACCTTAGCGAGATTTAACGGGGAATTTCCAAATAATTTTGCTACCGTCATGCGGCTACATTGAAGTGATGTTAGCGCATCGCTTCTTTTCTTTAGTATAGCATCTCAACGAGTCATCTGTAAACAACGAGTCATGAGTGAAATCAATCATTCAATAAAGTCCTAATGGAGTCGCACATTCTCTAAAATTAGTGCTGAAGACGATGGCAAATGGAATTAACTAAAGAGTAAGCACTGGGGTAGAAGCTTCCTTAACCACGCTTCTTTTCTAGCTGAACCACTGATATTATTCTTGGCGACTTAAAGAATAAGGCAAACTATCCTCTGAATAAGTTTTAGTATGAGGAACAATGCCTAAATGGTAGTTGATCGTGCCACCGTTTAGTAAATCTTTATGAGTAAAATATAGCTTTTCATAAGTGTAGCCATCTCGACTTACATGGTGAATAAACTGTTGTTGGGGCTGGTTAGGCGTAGCATGGATAGTCAATTGATTGCCGTTTGAAAGTGTTAAAATCACTTGATCAAACAGTGGGATACCAATGACATACTCACCGGTTCCAGGTGTAACTGGGTAAAAACCTAAACTGTTAAAGATATACCAAGCGGCCATACTGCCATTATCCTCGTCGCCAGGATAGCCAGTAGGTGATGCATCGAAAAGTTGCGTAAGCAACTGTTTGATCAAAGGTTGTGCCATTTCGGGTTTCCCAAGGTAATGGAAAAGATAAGGGTAGTGAAAACTTGGTTGATTAGAGATGGCTAATTGTCCAAATTCAGTTGCTGCCATCTCACTCATTTCATGGATTTCAAACCCATAACCACCGACTTCAAACTTAGGCGGTTGATTACATAATTCAACTAATTTGTTCTCAAAAGCTTGTTTTCCACCATGCGCTTCGATCAGACCTGCAAAGTCATGGAAAACAGCAAAACTGCTTTGCCATGCACTTCCTTCTGCGTAATCTGTGCCCCAAGAGATAGAGGAGAAATCAGGACGGAATTTTCCTGAGCAGTCTTTTGAACGCATAAAACCAGTTTCTGTATCAAAAACATTGCGATAGTTCATGGATTGTTGCTGATAGTGATGAGTTGTTTCAACATCAGCTAGTGTTTGAGCAACTTGACTGATACAAAAATCACTGTAGGCATAATCAAGTGTGTGATTGATCGATTCATGGTAATGGTTTGGCACGTAGCCATACTTTAAATAATCGATTGTCCCTTGGCGACCATAATTTTGTTGATCACTTTGAACTGTCGCTCCTTTTTTCATGGCTTCTAAAAATTCCGGCATATTCTGACTGCCGATACCTTTGATGGCAGCATCAGCGATCACTGCATCGATCAATGTTCCAGGCATGAGACCTCGTTCATCTGGAGAAAGCCATTTAGGTAAGAAGCCAGTTTCTCGATAACTGTTTAAAAAACCTTCCAACATCTCTTCATATTTTTCGACCGCAATCAATGAAAAGAGTGGGTAAACCGTTTTGTACGTATCCCAAAACCCATTATTTGTATAAAGAATCCCATTTTTTACTGTACAACTAGTGGTATCATAATGGATTTTTTTTCCTTCTGGATCAATTTCGTAAAAAGTTTGTGGGAATAGGAATGTCCGATATAAATTGTGATAGAACGTTTGCATTTGTTTTTGATCATGATGGTTGATTTTGATTCGATCAAAGTAGTTTTGCCATTGCTCCTGACTGTCTAAAAGATAGTCTTTTTCTTGTTTTTCTTGCTCTTGTTTCAAATTGTGGTGAGCTTGTTCATTACTAATGAATGACGTCCCTAGCCGAATCGTCTGTTGCTTGATATGACCAAAATAAAGAGCTACGGTGTCTGCTTGTTCGCTAGAATACTCGAGTTCACTAGTTGTCAGAGGCTGTTCGAAGCCCAAAACAAAATAAAAAGTGAAATTCGGATCTTCTGCGCCCGCAAAATGAGTGACTTGGCCTTCTAGTGTGTAGGCATCTTTTGCAGTAAGACGGAAACGGCCAGGAAACGCTAGTAATAAACCGCTATCATTTTGTTGGTAAGTGATGGAAAGGATGCCACCATACATACTAGGGATCAATGTCGATTGAATACCGTAACGCAATTGGTCAATGGAAAGGTGGGTGGGACAAAAAGTACATTCTTCTGGGCGATACGAACTTTGGGCATGGAACACCGTGGGTTCTTGTAATACTCCACTGAACGGAGTCATCAAAAAGTGGCTGAAATCCCCCATCCAAGGACTAGGTTGATGAGTCAAACGATAACCTTGGAAAATCCGGTCATCGGGGTGAAACCACCAACTACCTCTTTGTTCATTTGTCTGTGGGGCAAAATAGTTCATACCAAAAGGAACGCCTGTATAAGGCAGGCAATTCCCATTAGAAAAGTTGGCTTGATTCGCAGTGCCATGACGTGTATCAATTTGTTGAATGTCCATGTGTATACTCCTTTGTCGATAGTCGTTGGATCAAAGTAACAGGATGTTTGATGTCAGCCGGTTTTTCTTTTGTTTGTAACCACTGGATCATCGCTTTGCCCGCCAATTCGCCTAATTGGAGAAAATCTTGGGCAATCGTTGTTAAAGGCGGATCAACCAAAGCAGCAGCTTGGATATCATCGAACCCGATGACGGAAAAATCATTGGGAATGGTGTAACCCAATTGTTTTAACGTAGTCATTGCTTGAATTGCAACTAAGTCATTCTCACAAACAAATGCTGTAACGTTATGTGTATGAATATAGTTAGCTAATTCATTAGTGGTCGCCATTGGATCATTTAATGCAGTATGGAACGATAACTCTGCTTTATTCAGTGCTTCAAGATAACCGAGATAGCGTTGTCTCACGGATTGTGGATGGGATAAATCACCAAAAAGATAAGCGATTTTTTTGTGACCTTGTTCAATCAATTGATTGGTTGCTAAAGAACCACCTTGAAAGTTATCCGATAAGACAGTTGGAAAAGGTAACTCATATATTTTTTTATCTAGCATGAGTACTGGAAAGTCTTTTAAGGAAAGCTCAAAAAGCAAGTCAAGATGTTGATCTATTTCAAAAGCATAATAAATCAAGCCATCAAATTCTTGCATCAAATCATTGGCTGTCTTTGTTTCTAAAAAATCTAAAGTCGTCATCATGACCTCGAATTGATGTTCTTGCATGATTGGATTCAAGCCCTGAGTAAAGTCACCCACGGATAAATCAGACAAGTAAGGCAAAAGAAATAAGATTCTTTTATGAGTAGAGAGACTACGTGAAGGAACACCTTTTTTGGGAGCTTTAACAAAACTTCCTTTTCCGCGTACACGATAAATCAATCCTAGTTGTTCTAATTCTGTCAATGCCCGTTTGGACGTGATCCGACTAACATTGTATTGTTGGGATAGTTCTTTTTCAGTGGGAACTTGACTGTCGACAGGTAAAGTTCCATCATGTATTGCTTTTTCTAGCGCTAAAAATATTGTTTTATATAATGGTTGCTCCATAATTACACCTCTTAATGATATATCATAATTAAATCATAGCATAATACTTGAAAAAGTAAATAGAAAAAAGTTCATTGAAAGCGTAGACATTTATAGTGCGAGCAGGTATAATTCACAATGACATATCAAATAAAAGGGAGTTTATATAATATGGCTTATAAAGATATACCTAATTCAGTGAAGCAATTTATGGATGACGTCATACAAAAATGTGGAGAAGAGCATGCAGATTGGGCTAAGAATTTTTCTTCGGCTTTTGCGAATACGTTGTTGACCACAGTCAAACGGCAAGAGGATGGGACAACTTTTCTACTCACAGGAGATATCCCTGCAATGTGGTTACGTGATTCCACCGCGCAGGTTCGTCCATATTTAGTAATTGCGAAAGAGGATGAAGATTTAGCTAACATGATCAGTGGGTTAGTCAAAAAGCAATTTTACTATATCACGATCGATCCATATGCAAATGCGTTCAATGAACAAGCAAATGGCGCAGGGCATCAAACCGATCACACTCAAATGAACGATTGGATCTGGGAAAGAAAATATGAAATCGATTCTTTATGCTACCCTGTTCAACTAGCTTATTTACTTTACAAGAATACCGGACGTACAGATCAATTTGACCACTCATTTATTGAGGGGATTCAAAAAATCTTAGAAGTTTTTCAAGTAGAACAAGACCATCGACAATCGCCTTACACCTTTACAAGAGACACCACAAGAAAAGAAGATACGTTAGTCAACGAGGGACGTGGATCGGCGATTGCGCCCACGGGTATGACTTGGTCAGGATTTCGTCCGAGCGATGATGCCTGTCAATATGGCTATCTTGTCCCATCCAATATGTTTGCTGTAGTTATTCTAGGATATGTGGAAGAGATTTTCACCTCAATTCTTGAAGACCAAGAAATCGTTACAAAAGCAAACGACTTAAAAACAGCCATCCAAGAGGGGATTGCCACCTATGGAAAAATCGAAAATCAACAAGGTGAAACGATTTATGCGTATGAAGTAGACGGCTTAGGGAATGCCTCATTAATGGACGATAGCAATGTGCCTAATTTGATTTCAGCACCTTATTTGGGTTATTGCTCCAGTACAGATGAACACTATATAAATACGCGAAACACTTTGTTAAGTAAAGAGAACCCTTACTTTTATGAAGGGAAGTATGCAAAAGGAATTGGTTCTTCGCATACGCCCGAGAATTATATTTGGCCAATCGCCCTAGCGATGGAAGGAATGACGACAGAAGACAAACAAGAAAAAGAACGAATCCTTGATTTACTAGTAGCGACCGATGCAGGGACACACTTGATGCATGAAGGTTTTGATGTGAACAATCCGCAAAACTACACAAGAGAATGGTTTTCTTGGGCAAACATGATGTTTTGTGAATTAGTCATGGATTACTTTGATATCCGAGTGGAAAAATAAGGAGGAGAATAGATATGAAGAAAAAAGTGTATATCATTTCTCATAGCCATTGGGATCGTGAGTGGTACATGGCATATGAGCAACATCACATGCGATTAGTGGAGTTAATGGATGATTTGTTGGAGCTGTTTGAAACCGATCCAGACTTCAACAGCTTTCATTTAGATGGACAGACCATTATTTTAGATGACTATCTACAAGTACGTCCTGAAAAAAGAGAAGCAATCCAACAAGCCATCGATGTAGGAAAATTACGGATTGGACCATTTTATATTTTACAGGATGATTTTTTAATTAGCTCAGAGTCAAATGTTCGGAATATGTTGATCGGTATGGAAGAAAGTCGCAAATGGGGAACGCCGGTCATGCTAGGTTATTTCCCTGATACTTTTGGCAATATGGGACAAACGCCACAAATGATGAAGCAAGTAGGACTAGAAGCTGCTGCGTTTGGTCGTGGGGTGAAACCGATAGGCTTTGATAATCAAGTACTAGAAGCTGAGAACTATTCGTCACAATATTCTGAGATGTGGTGGAAAGGCCCTGATCAAACGGAGATCTTTGGGTTATTGTTTGCCAACTGGTACAGTAACGGGAATGAGATTCCAGCTGAGAAAGAAGCTGCGATTCGTTTTTGGGATCAGAAGTTAGCAGATGCCGAGCAATATGCGTCAACCAACCATTTATTGATGATGAATGGAGTGGATCATCAACCTGTACAAAAAGATATATCAAAGGCAATTCGATTAGCCAATGAATTGTATCCTGACTATGAATTCATTCATTCCAATTTTACTGATTATCTAGAAACGGTACAACAAGATCTTCCTCAGGATCTTGGCTCAGTTGAAGGAGAATTGACGAGTCAAGAAACCGATGGCTGGTATACGTTAGTCAATACAGCTTCTGCGAGAGTTTACCTCAAACAGTGGAACACAAAAGTACAACGTCAACTTGAAAATGTCACAGAACCTTTAGCAACGATGGCATATGAAGTGACAGGAAAGTATCCGCACGATCAATTAGATTACGCTTGGAAAACACTGATGCAAAATCATCCTCATGATAGCATTTGCGGATGCTCAGTTGACTCCGTTCATCGAGAAATGATTCCGCGTTTTGAAAAAGCCAATGAAGTGGGGAGATTTTTAGCACAAGAAGCATTGGATCAACTGGCAACAGCTATTGATACCAGTGGATTTTCGAAGCAAAGCTATCCTTTTGTTATTTTCAATACAGCAGGAATGCCCAAAACAGGGTCAGCCGTAATCACTTTAGAGTTGGAACGAAAACGATTTGCAGAAGGTATTCCAGAGGAGCTATATCAAGAATTGGCGGAACAACCTAAGAAATACTACCATGTTGAAACGTCTGAAAAAAAACAGATCCCAGCTTTGGTTTCTGAAGAAGTTGTATCATTTGGCTATGATTTACCGAAAGATCGCTTTAGAGTGCCATATATGGCAAGATATGTCACGATTGAGCTACCAATTGATGAAATGCCTGCATTTTCATGGGAAACATTCGCTTTAGTTGAAGGAGCAACGGATGAAAAACAAGAGTCGATGATTACTCAAGCAGGACGCTGTATTGAAAATCAATTCGTGCATGTATCCATTGAGCAAAATGGGACATTGACCTTATTGGATAAAACGAGCGGGCAAGAATTTGAAGAGTTATTGACATTTGAAGACGTCGGTGACATCGGTAACGAATATATCTTCAAGCAACCAGAGAATGAACAAGCGATTCTTTCAAAAGACCAACCGAGAAGTACTGTTGAGATCATCAAGGATACATCTAAAATCGCTCAAATCAAACTAACTCAAACCATTGACATCCCTATTTCTGCAGATGATCGGTTAGAAAAAGAGCAACAAATGGTACGAGAGTTCCGCTTTAGGCAAGCCCAACGCTCAAAAGAAACAAAGCCACTGACAATCACAACACTGATTACGTTGCGTGCAGAGAGCAAAAAGATCGATTTTACAACAACCATCGACAATCAGATGAAAGATCATCGCTTACGTGTCTTATTCCCAACGAAGTTACATGTGGAACAACACGAAGCAGATAGTATTTTTGAAGTTGTAGCTCGTCCAAACCAAGTCTCTGCAAGTTGGGAGAACCCGACCAATCCCCAGCATCAACATGCCTTTGTCCAATTAGGCGATGCAACCCAAGGGATAACGATTGGTAATTTTGGTTTGAATGAATATGAAATCTTGGATGGAAAAACCATTGCGGTGACATTACTGCGTTGCGTCGGTGAGATGGGCGACTGGGGTTATTTCCCAACACCGGAAGCACAGTGTTTAGGTGTTCACCAATTCGATTACAGTTTAGAGGTCCATACAGGAGAAGATAAATTCGCCACCTACAAGCATGCTTATGCAGCTCAAATTCCATTTTCGACAAAGCAATTGTCCAATCAAGTAGGCAAACTATCACCGAAAAACCAATATTTATCAATTGAAGGGGAAACGTTTGCAATTACTGCTTTGAAACGAAGCAAACTTAATGATAAACTAGTAGCGAGAGGATTCAATATGTCTAGTCATTTAGAATCGTTGCATTTGACGAAAAATGGCAAAAAAGGCAAACGGTTGAATCTCCTTGAAGAAGAATGTCAAGAGACGATTGACGAAATGCTCCAGCCTTATGAGATTCGGACAGTCGGCTTTGAGGAGGAATAATTGATGTATGGTGGAATAGAAGCAGGTGGAACAAAATTTATTTGTGCAGTATCAGATCAGGGAGAAATCATTGAAAAAATCAGTGTACCGACAACTTTACCGGAGGAAACATTGGCGTTAGTGTTTGATTTCTTTGATCGCTTTGAATTAGAAGCAATTGGAATCGGTTCCTTTGGTCCAATCGGTATTGATCCAACGAATGTTCGCTATGGCTATGTCTTAGCTACGCCTAAACAAGGATGGCGAGATTTTGATTTCTTAGGAAGCATCAAACAACGATACGACGTTCCTTTGGCATGGACAACCGACGTCAATGCTGCGGCATATGGTGAATTGTTAAAAGGGGCGGCGCAAGGGAAAAACAGTTGCATCTACTTGACTGTCGGCACAGGTATTGGTGGCGGTGTTGTGTTGAATAGCGATATTCTTTCTGGAAGTGCTCATCCGGAAATGGGGCACATCATGGTCAAACGTCATCCAGAAGACGACTACGAAGGAACTTGTCCTTTCCATAAAGACTGTTTAGAAGGATTAGCGGCTGGACCATCGATCGAAGCACGTACAGGAATCAAGGGACAAAATTTACCTGAGGATCATCCTGTCTGGGATATCCAAGCATATTATCTTGCACAAGCATTAGTCAATTATACATTGACATTAGCGCCAGAAAAAATCATTTTAGGTGGTGGTGTCATGAATCAAGCACACTTACTACAAAAAGTGAGAGAACAATTTATGACATTGATGGCTGGTTACATGGAAACGCCGCCAGTAGAGGAGTATATTGTTCAATGGGGCATGCCAAATGAAAGTGGGATCATCGGCAGTTTATTATTGGCGGAAAAGGCACATCGAGAAGGAAATGAATTTGCATAAATCTAAGAAGAAAATAGCGACTTTTAATTTTTAGATGGAAACTTGAATAAAAATAGGTATAGAGAACGACTGTCATTATTGGTAGCCGTTCTTTTTTATTCTATATATTACGTACTAAAGTTGTATTGACAAAAGAATGTATTTTTTATTACGATGTTGTTACAAATTAGAGCGGAGGGGTAGATTATGGGGCAATCCACAATTACCTTTAGAATTCCAGATGATGAAAACAAACTAGTAGCAGAATATGCTAAAGTACATAACTCATCATTGAAGGAACTTTACAGGACGTCAGTACTTGATAAAATCGAAGATGAGATTGATTTAAAATTATTAAAAGATGCAATGGCACTTTCTAAAAAGAAAAAAGAGAAGGGAATTTCTCAGTCTGGCATGGAGAAGTTCTTAGCTGAAGTATAAAGTTATCTATATGCCTCAAGCGCAGAAACAGTTAAGAAAGATGGATCGAAATCAGGCAAGAATAATCGTTGCTTGGATTAGAAAAAATTTGGAAGGAACCAGCACCCCTCGACAACACGGTAAAGGATTGACTGGAAATCAAGGTGGTGAGTGGCGGTACCGCATTGGGAATTATCGCATACTAACAAATATAATTGACTCTGAAATTATAATTGAACTATTTTCTATTGGTCATAGAAGCATTATGTACAAGAAATAATTGTTGCAAATGAGGCTGGTTTGGAGCAACATGAATCCGAACTTAATTGATTGGAAAAACAACTTGTGTCAATAATTGGTTTTCCGGTGTATCAAGCGGATTACTTAGATAGTAATCATAATAAACGCCTGTACTTTCCAAATGATTTTCTTGGAGATAAACCAGCATTGCCTCGTATGTTGCCTCAAGTGTGGCGTAAGAACCTTGATGTGTGGCGATAACGGCTTTTCCACCATACGTTTGACTCATATACACCTCATCACTTGCAGAAATAGCTGTATTGATAGGAATCCCTAACTCAATGTCAAAGATGGTAAAGTCTTCGTTGCTATTCAGATAAGCGCAGTAGGGGGCGCCAATCAGTTGGGCACCTTGTTCAGCAACAGCGTTCATCAATTTTTCATAGCCAGTATCTATTGCAACGGTCATGTTCTCCATAGTAACAGCAGTCGCTTTGGTTGCTACAGCAATTTGTGACGAAAGGTTAGTTATTTCAATATTCATATGAATGATCTCCTTGATATTTTTTATATACATACTAATGTAAGTCTAGCATGTATGCGCTTACTGTCAATTCATATTTTTGATAGAAACAGAAAAAAACTGAGAATTGGGCTCGTATTAAGTTCCCAATTCTCAGTTTTTTGTTTATGACTATTTTCAAGTGTTTACCATAGTCCCGGCAATGCTTGTGCAATGATTTTTTCTTGTGTAAATGGATGGGGCATATGGAGTTCTAACGCATGGAGCATCAAACGTTTCGCTGACTTCGTTTGATAGAGCGGGTCACCAACAATGGGGTGGCCTTGATTTGCTAAATGTACACGGATTTGGTGGGTTCGTCCTGTATCCAAGACACAATAGACCTTTGTTTTATCTGCCGAAAATTCGGCGACTTGGACATGTGTGATGGCTGGTTGCCCATTTCTTGGATCAACCACTCGTTTGCGACGATCATGACGATCTCTGCCGATTTTGTCTGTAATTGTTACATCTTGAGAAAGTTTACCCCAAACAACGGCTTGATAACGGCGGTAGATTTTTTTCTGTTCCAACATTCTACCTAAAATAGGTAAAATAAAAGGATTTTTAGCAAATAGAACAGCTCCACTCGTTTCCTTGTCTAATCGATGAACGACATATGGACGTTGCTTTTTTTGATTTAAGTAAGCAGCCAGATGATTCAATAACGTATTCGTTTCTGTTGGTTCATTCGGATGCGTTTTGATACCGACTGGTTTGTTGACGATGATCAAGTGCTCATCCTCATACAACACGCTGACTTTTGTTGCTTCCCCCAATTGGATCTCTTGGTAACTATAGTCAGTCTCCTCAAAGTGCAAAGTGATTTGATCTCCAGCTTTTGCTTCGTGATGGAATAAAACAGGTTCGCGATTCAATAAGACGTTTTTACGTATACGTAAAAAATGTCGGACTTTTCTTGGTACAAGCCACTCATTTTCTAATAATTCTCGAATCGTCATGGTTGGATGAGATTCAGGTAACGTGATTGTGATGTCCACATGCTCACACCTTTCATTGAAATTCAGATTCATTGTAACATTTTTAACAGATATTTAAGAAAAAAATGGAAAAATTCCTTCACTTCATATGCTAAACTATCCACATTGTGAATAAACAAAGCGTACACCTACATCTCAAGCAGGACGTCACGCATAATTAGTTATGTTAAAATGAGAAGAATGAGATCAATAGACAGGAGAAGAAGTGAATGGATTTTCAGAGCATGTTAAGAAGAATAAAAACTGCGCTCATCAGTTTTTGGCGATGGATTAAGCCTTACCTCGGACAATTCCATCGATGGCGTAAGCGCATTTGGAAAAAATATCATATCAACAAGTTGATTTTACTGATCGGACTGATCTTCGTATTGATCACGAGTATTTATCTATTTGTATTAGCAAAACAAGCGAATGTTGAAACACTGAAATCTGGTTTGAGTCAGTCGACCGTGATTTATGATAAAAACAACGAAGAGGCGGGGACGTTGTATGCACAAAAAGGGTCTTATGTGGAGTTAGATGCGATTTCTCCACTGATCCAAGATGCCGTTATCTCGACCGAAGACCGGAATTTTTATCAACATCCTGGTTTTGATATCAAAGGGATTGCCAGAGCAGCAGTAAGGATGATCACATCTGGTGGTACAGGCGGGGGTGGCGGAAGTACCATTACCCAACAGTTAGCCAAAAATGCGTATCTTACACTAGATCAAACGTTTGACAGAAAAGCGAAAGAACTTTTTCTAGCGATTGAGATCGAGAAGAAGTACAGCAAAGAAGAAATTTTAACGATGTATCTGAACAATGCCTATTTTGGTAATGGGGTTTGGGGTGTACAAGATGCATCAAGACGCTATTTTGGAGTGGATGCTAACAATGTCACGCTGTCTGAAGCTGCTACGTTAGCGGGGATGTTGAAGGGTCCTGGTATCTACAACCCAATCGATCATCCAGAAAATGCCAATAATCGGAAAAATACGGTGTTAAGCGTGATGGCAGACAATGGTAAAATCAGTGAAGAACAAGCAACTGCTGAGTCTCAGACGGACATCACACACTATTTGAATGATACGTATACTGGTTCGGAGTCTGGTTATCGTTATCCTTATTATTTTGATGCAGTGATTGATGAAGCTGTTAGTGAATATGGCTTAGATGAAGCAGATGTCATGAACAAAGGCTATAAAATCTATACGTCATTGAATCAGAATTATCAGCAACAACTAGAAGCGACTTATCAAAATGATGCGTTATTCCCTCCAAATGCGACAGATGGTGCCATGGTCCAATCAGGTTCAGTTGCACTAGATCCGAAAACAGGAGGGGTTGCAGCGCTCGTTGGTCGACGTGGGGAACATGTCTTTAGAGGATTCAACTTTGCAACGCAGATGAAACGCTCACCTGGTTCATCAATCAAACCACTCAGTGTGTTTGCACCTGCGTTAGAAGCTGGCTATACACCGTCAAGTATTCTTGAAGATAAACCACAATCTTATTATGATGCACACAACTTTGATGGGACCTATCAAGGGGAAGTACCGATGTATCAAGCAGTTGCTCAAAGCTTGAATTTACCAGCTGTGTGGCTACTTCATGAGATCGGTCTTCAAAAAGGCTTTGATAAGACAAAAGAATTTGGCTTACCTTTAGCTGATTCAGACAAGTATTATGGGTTAGCGTTAGGTGGTTTGAAAAATGGGGTATCTCCTATGACTATGGCGGGGGCTTATGGTTCATTTGCCAATAATGGGAAGATGTATACACCGCATTTGATAACCAAGATCGTTGACTCTACTGGAGCAGTCATCGTTGATAATACCAATAGTAAACCAAAGCAGGTCATTTCCGAAGAAACGGCGAATCAAATGACCAGCATGTTACTAGGTACGTTCTCTAATGGAACGGGTGTTGCAGCGAATCCATATGGTTATACGGTGGCAGGGAAAACAGGAACGACAGAAACGAATTTTGATGCTACAAAAGCGAATGACCAATGGATCGTTGGATATACACCAGATGTAGTCATATCTACTTGGTTGGGATTTGAAGAAACGAGTGAACTTCACTATTTAGAAGGTACAAGTGGCAATGTGGTGGGGAAAGTCTTCAAATCAGCAGCAGAAGGCATCTTGCCTTACACCGAGCAAACAAGATTCAATGTTGCGGATGCCTATGCTACCGGCGGTCAAGTCGTCCCAGCAGATCAAGTACCAGATAATTCACAAACCAATGAAGAGAATCAGGGGAACTGGCAAGACAATTTAGATCGTTATGGCGAACAAGCAAAAGATGGCCTAAGGAATTTTGGCGATATGCTGAGAGAAGGCGTACAAGGTATCGGTGATGCAACACGAGATCTATGGCGTCGATTCCAAGGAGAGTAGGCACTTTGAAAACCAATCACCTCATGTTACAATAGAGTTTATTAAATAGAAGAAAAGAGGCCGTCGTATGTCAAATATTTATGATAGTGCAAATCAAATCGAACGTGAGATTCGTGAACTAAAAGAATTCAAAGAGCTAGAAGAAGCTTATGCAAAAGTAAAAGCGAATGAAGAAGCACACCAACTGTTCAAAGATTTCCAAGCGATGCAGATCGAATTACAAGAAAAACAAATGAGCGGACAAGAATTCAGCGATGAAGATGCTGCCAGAGCGCAAGAAATGGCAATGAAAATCCAAACAGAAGAAGTCATCAATGACTTGATGCAAAAAGAACAAGGGTTCAGCACGATCATCAACGATTTAAACCGTATCATCATGACACCAGTACGCGACTTGTACAGCGAATAGTCACCAACAAAATAACTTTCTGGCATGAAATCTCTAAAGGATTTCATGCCAGTTTTTTTATGAAAAACAATTTTTTCTTTCAGAAGAAAAAGTGATGGACAGGCAAGGATCATCCTTTGTTATCATTAAGTTGCAGAAAGGCACCGATAAACAAACGAGAGGATGTGCACCTATGCCAAAGAAAATGACGATCGAAATTACCGCACCTATTAAAGAATTGAATGTTACGAAACCTTTTGACTTAGCCCTTTTCAATCAATTTATCCTACATAAACGAACAAAAGAGTTACTACAGACACTAAAAAAATTGAAACATCAGCTTGTCGAAGATTCATGGGCCTATGATAAAAATTTTCGTTGGGTATCCACAAAAACGCATTTCGAGCATTATCAAAACAGTTTGATCTGGGCAGAAAAACTGGATCGAGTCATATATCAGCGGTTAACAGAAAAACAAAAGAATCACACGCCTTTTGCTCTTCTTTCATTTATGGTAACTCATCGCTATATTCACGAATATGCACGTTATACAGTGAAAGACCAACGAATGATCTTCCAAGAAATCCGCCAAAGTCTACAAGTAGAAAACAAAGATCTTTTTATGTTTGAAAAATTAAAAGAGGGCGTCAGCTTGGCAATTACGGCTAGAAGACCTTCATTAGCGGAAAAACAAAAGAATAATGATCGAACACAAAGCCTTTGATCGTATCATTGAGTCCTAATTTAATAGACAAAACAAAAACTTAAAGCATATTGTATGCTTTAAGTTTTTGCTTTGTCTGGGTAAAATTGTAAATCCTTTGAATCAAGTTTTAGATATGAGGAGTATCAAGATAATTTACTAATGGAAGATCAGTTTCTTTTAGTAGTTCAACGACGAGTTGAGCGACTAAAGCAGCGCCTTCTGGACTAAAATGAGTGTTGTCACAAAGTCCTGAGGGATAATTTTCATAAGTATCAACTGGTAAATGCAAGTAGAACTTTTTTGTTTCTTCTTGCGTATACTGTTGAAGAGTTGCTTGTGAACGAGTGAAAACATCCAAAATGGGGTAGTTATTTTTTTCTGCGAATTGCCTCATTGCTTTTGGATATTCTCCTAAGCAGTTCGGATCTAATTGCCCATTTTTCAAGTAAAGGCGTCGCGTGACAGGGGTCAAGAAAATTGGCTGTACATTTGAGGATAAGGCTGTTTGTGCATAGATAGCAAGTGCATCTATATACCCACCATATGGTTCTGTTCCTTTTGCTTCAGTGATTTTTTGGTCGTTGTGGCCAAACTGGATCAGCAAAAAGTCCCCCGCTTGAAATTCTTCTTTCAAGCGAGTGAATCGTCCTTCTTCAATGAATGATTTTGAACTACGGCCATTTTTTGCTTGATTGTTTACCCGAATCTTAGGCTGGAAGTATTTACCAAGAACTTCTCCCCAGCCGGTTTCTGGTCGAGCAGTCATGTGTTTGATCGAAGCAGTGGAGTCGCCTGCGATATGGATCGTTTGCATAGTCATTCTTCTTCCTCAAAAAAACCGAAATAGTTTCGCGCATTTGTATAACAGATATCTTTCACTAAGGTTCCTAAAAGATGGATGTCTTCGGGCGCTTCACCTCGTTCCACGATTTCACCGATCAGCTCACAGAGAACGCGTCGGAAATACTCGTGTCGTGTATAAGAGAGAAAGCTGCGAGAATCCGTCAACATACCGACGAAATTTCCTAAAACACCGCCATCAGCAAGTTGTGTCATCTGTTCACGCATGCCTGCTCGGGTATCGTTATACCACCAACCAGAACCGAGTTGAAGTTTTCCGGCGGTTTCCTTTTGAAAGCAACCCATCAGAGCAAGAAGTAAGGGATAATCATTTGGATTGAGTGAATAAAGGATTGTCTTTGGTAATTGACTGGTTTGATCGGCATGATCCAATAACTGTTGCAGGTGGCTGGTTAGTGGTTGATCGTTGATTCCGTCATAACCAGTATCTGGCCCTAAGCGTGTGAATGCTTGGGTATTGCAGTTACGATAAGCATGGAGATGCAACTGCATCGTCCAACCATGCGCATGATATAAAGTGATCAGCCGGTTGAGTGTTTCCGTTCGATAAGCATCAATTTCTGTTTGTGTCAGTGTTTCTTTCGTCAATGCTTTCTGGAAAATCTGTTCAAGCTCATTTTCCGAAGCTGTATGATAGGACAAGCGATCTAATCCATGATCCGATAGGCGACAGCCATGCTGATGGAAATAGTCGATCCTTTGACTCAATGCGGTGATCAAAGAAGTGTAATCAGCGATTGGTTTGCCAATTACGTGAGACAATTTTGACAACCATTCAGAAAACCCCTCGTGGGTGAGATTTAACGCAGCATCGGGACGGAATGCTGGTAATACTTTGAGATCAGGTTCTTCTTTTGCCAATAATTCGTGATAAACTAATTCGTCGATGGGGTCATCTGTTGTGCAAATGACAGTCACCTTCGCATTTTTCGCCATCTCTCGTCGCCGAAACGCTGGTTCAGCTAAACGTTTATTTGCTTGTTCCCAAATGTTAAGGGCATTTTCTTCATTGATCAGTAAATCGATTTGGAAGAAACGTTTCAATTCAAGATGTGTCCAAGTATACAAAGGATTGCCTATGATTTTCGGCACCGTTTGACACCAAGCATAAAATTTTTCGTAATCTGAGGCGTGACCAGTGATTTTTTCTTCAGGAACCCCGCAAGCTCGCATCAAACGCCATTTGTAATGATCGCCACTCAACCAGGCTTCTGTCAAATTAGTGAAAGGTTTGTTCTCATAAATTTCTTTTGGTGATAGATGACAGTGATAGTCGATGATCGGCATTTTTTCAGCAGATGAATGGTACAGTTTTTTTGACCATTGATTGGTTAATAAAAAATCATCAGATAAAAACATTTACTTCACTTCTTTCAATTTCAGATTAGGTAGTGATAAGAAAAATCAAAGTGTGACACCATTTTTAAAAATAGCTAGTTCTCTTACGTCGTTGGCTTCATTTTTTGTCTCTTCTCCGCTCGCAACACGGATGATCTTATCGATAAATAAAGGTAAGACCTCTGCCATGGATTGAGTCAATAATTCACCAGCATCAAAGTCCATCCAATGTTGTTTTCGTTCGAATAAAGGTGTGTTAGTTGATACTTTCAGCGTGGGAACATAAGAACCAAAAGGTGTTCCTCTACCTGTGGTGAACAAGACGAGTTGACAATCAGCAGAAGCTAACGCAGATGCGGCAACAAGGTCATTACCGGGTGCCTCCAGTAAACTCAGCCCAGTTTTACGTACTTTATCACCATAGGCTAACACATCGACTACCGTTGAATTTCCTGCTTTTTGGGTGCAACCAAGTGACTTGTCTTCTAAGGTAGAGATACCGCCTGCTTTGTTTCCAGGAGAAAGATTTTCATAGACTGGTTCATTATAAGAGAGAAAATATTGTTTGAAATCATTGATCAAACGAACGATCGATTCAAAGACTTCTTGATTTTCTGCTCGTGCCATCAGTACTTGTTCGGCACCAAACATTTCAGGCACTTCCGTCAAGATCGTGCTACCTCCTTGTGAAATCAAATAGTCAGAAAAGGCACCTAGCAATGGATTGGCAGTAATCCCTGACAATCCATCCGAACCACCACATTTCAAACCGATCGTTAGTTTATCCAGAGGAACAGGAACACGGAAATCTCTTCGTGCGATTTCTGCTAATTCTTCAAGTAATGATACGCCATGTGCTATTTCATCAGTGACATCTTGGGCAGTTAAAAATTTTACTCGTTGTTTGTTATATTTATTTAAACTAGCTTTTAATTCTTGTATCGTATTATTTTCACAACCTAATCCAAATACAAGCACACCGCCAGCATTCGGGTGATGGATGGCATCAGCTAAGATCTTTTTCGTATTCTCATGGTCCTTACCTAGTTGAGAACAACCATAAGGATGTTTTAAAATCGTGAGATGATCGAAAGGATTGTCAGCTGCATGCCGTTTTTTAAACTCTTGGATGATCAATTCAGCAATTCCATTGACACAGCCAACGGTTGGAACGATAAAGAGATCATTGCGAATCCCAGCTTGTCCGTCTTCACGAAGATAGCCTTGAAAGGTGCGATTTTCTTGTGGATAGACGATGGGGCGTGATTTTGGTTGGTATTGGTAGCTTTCCTCACCAGAAAGATTTGTTTTGATATTATGCGTATGTATCCATTGCCCCGCTTTGACATCCGTCAAGAGATGACCAATCGGATAGCCATACTTGATCACATCAGTCCCTGCGCTCAAATCAGACAAAGCAATTTTATGGCCTAAGGGGATTTCTTCAAAGGTAGTTAACGTAACATCATCGAAGCGAAGTGTTGTATTCGTTGGAATCGTGGTAGTAGCTACGACAACGCTGTCCTGTGGGTGTAATTGGATGATTCGAGTGGAGAAATCTGGATCAGTCATTTTTTTCATCCTTTCAATTCATGTAATACGTTACGAATGCCTTTTTGATCGATCTCTTTCACGTAAAGTGAAACTGTTTCTGTTAAATCAGGAAGTACGGATAGATCTTCGCCCCAAAGCGTTGGATTTTTCAATAGTTGAAGGACAGCAGTCTCTGGCTCAGCCCAAGCTTCAGCGAAGCTAGCGAGTACCATAGGGTCATCGTTTACCTGGATTTTCGAATGATCGGAACGATAAAGCAAGATCAAGGCAGCAAATGAGACAGTCAGGTAGGAAGGGAGCGCTTCCCTTTTTTCAATGTATTTTTTTAGAATAGGTAGTAATCGTGTTTGAAATTTGGCAACACTGTTCAAAGCAATCGCATGTAATTGATGATGTGCAAAAGGATTTAAGAACCGTTCGTTGATTTGTCTAGCGTACGCCAGCAATTCTTCTTCGGGTAAGCGTAACATTGGGATCAATTCACTAGTCACTAATGTGTTGATGTAATCGGATAGCAGAGGATCTTTCATGACTTCTTCGACTGTTGAGACGTTTGACAGTAGACCAATCGGCACCATTGCAGTATGAGGACCATTGAGTAGATGGACTTTCCGCTCACGATAAGGCGTCAAATCATCAGTCAAAACAACATTCAGACCTGCTTTTTTCAATGGTAAGCGTTCATTCAATTCCTCTGGTGCTTCGATCACCCACAACATAAATGGTTCAGCTTTGACCAACAGTTGATCGTCATATCCCAATCGTTGGTGCAATTCATCGATTTCATCTCTCGGGAATCCAGGAACGATCCGATCCACCAAACTGCAATAAAAATGATTTTCTTGGTGTAGCCAATTGACAAATTTTGTTTCAAGCTGCCAATTTTTTGCATACTGTAAAACGAATTTTTTTAAAAGCTCTGCATTGCGATCAATCAATTCGCATGGGATGATCGTAAGTCCGTTTTTATTCATTTTGAATCGATGATACAAAAAGGCAGTCAATTTTGCGGGGAAGCTTGTTGGAGGGATATCATTTCGAGTATTGGCTTCATGATAACTAATACCAGCTTCTGTCGTATTAGAAAAAACAAAGGCTAATTCATCGATTTCTGCCAATGCGAGGAATTCTTGCCATTGCTCGTAAGGGTTGAGCGTACGGTCGATCACAGTGATCGGCTCTGTCGTATCGATGACTTTGCCATCAATTAACCCTTGAAGTAGAACCGTATAGAGCTGATCTTGTTCAGCCAGCTTGTCACTTAAGCCGTGAGCTAGTGGCTGGACGATTGCAACATTTCCTTGATAGAGTCCTTGATTGTTTAACTGCTGAAGTTGCCAATCAACGAATCCTCTCATAAAATTTCCTTCACCAAACTGTAGACAAGTAATTGTAGCTTGGTTTTTAGGGTATTGCTTTTTAGTTAATCTTTCCATCGAATGATTTCCTTTCTGTGAGACAAAAATTTTATGATAAAAATCTCTGGAACGAAACGAGAATTATCAATGCTTGTTATTTTTATGACGGTTTCATGCTTCTTTTTGACAGATTTTATGTTTTTTTTTGTAGCTAAATCTATTTTTGATTTTCATGCTAGGTTCAATTTTTTTGGTAGCGCATTCATCGTAATATGAATGGAAGGTTTAGTCAATATAGCTTGCTATCGTTAGGTTTTGCTCTTTCAAAAAAACTTATGTTTTTAAATAGTAGTATGTTAATCTGAAAGAGTGAAGATACTCATTGCTTTAGAAGATAATCAATTTTACATAAAATGTAAGCCTTTTAATTCTGGAGGGGGAGAAAGCTAAATGAGGAACAAAATGTTGTTTTATCAAATGTTTATGCCGCTTTTTATTATCGGTGTGGTACTGGTCGTTGGCTTTAGTTTGTTTATCTATACCAACACCTATGAATCGATTGAAGAGAACTACTTATTAGATAAACAAAATCTATTGAAACAAATCAAAACAAATGTAGAATGGAAGTTTCGGACGATTGAATACTCTTTCGCTACATACGGCTCCACTAAAAACTTCTCCGAAATATTTCAATCTCCTTTGAATCATACCGACTACACTATTTATTCCGAAGTACGAAAAGAACTTAATTTTATTGAAACGATCGCAATGGAGGAAAATGCGTTCAAGTTAGTCAGCCTAGAAGGCGGTTGGGGTGTCGTGAATGGGTCGCTGAATCAACTATCACCACAAGAAGTGACTGATTTAAAAGCCCAGTACGTCCATCAGGATCAACAAGTTTTTTGGACGAAACAACCAGATGGAATTGAAATGGTTGTTGCATTACCTAAAGCAGTCAGTGAAAAGTATGCGCTAGGTTTTGCTTCGATCGACCATCAGGCACTGAAACGAATCATTGAACGAAGCAATGAAGACCGCTTAACGATCTATTATGGAGCAGAGATACTTTTTACTGATGCTGAATCATCAAGAGAAGGGATGATAACAGTCCAAAATATCGAAGCGAATGTACCAACAGTGGTTCAAAGAAATGGTCGGAATTTCATCTTGCTCCAATCTGATTACAATCAATGGCAGTATCAATTAGAGATCGATCCTGCAACTATAGGTACGACTGTCCGAAACTTGCAAATCGGATTAGCTACTGTATCCTTTACTTTGATCATTTTAGTAGGGGGCTTGTCCTATATCTTTTCTGAGCGATATGTTCGTCCTATCAGCCAGATTCAAGACCGATTGAATCTTCATTCGGAAGGCTTATCTGGAAAGAAACTAGAGAACGTTGTTCAGTCAGTGAGCCAAGTAATTGGTGAAAATGAACTATTGAGTGCAAATTTGATTACTCAGAAACCACAACTAGAAACATTATTTGTCTTGAGTCTCTTTAGAAATCGTGTGGAAAAACGGGAGTTGGATCAACGGTTACGGCAGTTCAACTACGACTCGCAAAATGAATGTTACTATACAGCAATCGTGCAGATCGATCTTTTAGAAGACAGCCATGGAGGAGAACGAGATTTATTGCTATTGGCTATCAACCAAATGATTGCTGAGATCGTTCCTAAAGAAGAACGAATGATTCCTATCGTGCTAAACGAAGAAATGCAAGCAACGATTTATCGAATTCCTAAAGAAGAAGAATTCGCGAATAAAAAAGTAATGGATCACTGTCGTCAGATCCAAAAAATGATTCAAGAATATCTCAAATTGACTGTTAGCATTGGGATCAGTGAATGTTTTACTACGCTCAATGACAGTAAGCAATCTGTCGACCAAGCGAAAGAAGCCTTATACCATCGGGTAAACACTGGACCAAATTCAATTGTGTTCTACCATGAAATCATCTCAGAGCAGCAGGAGAAGACATTGATCAAATATCCGTTGAAACAACAAAATCGTTTATTTGAAGCCATCCGTTCAGGAGACGAACACGTCAGTCACCTTCTTCACGAATTGATCATTGAGATGTTCACTCAAAATAAAAATCGATTGAATCGAGAAGTTGTAGCTATTCGGTTAGTCAATGAATTTGTTCAGTTGGGACAACTATTGGGTGTGAATATTACGCAGTTTGAAGAATTGAAGCAAATATATGTTAAGGTATTACATACTTATCATTCTCAAGAACTTGAACAATTGCTGTTAGAACAATTTGTTCAACCAATCACAAAAAGTGCTCAAGAAATCACGGAGCAAGAGTTTAAATCGTTATCAGAAAAAATGATCCATATCATCTATAGCGAATACGATCGTGATCTATCACTAGACATGGTGGCAGACCGTCTGCACTATAATCCTAACTATTTGAGTAATGTGTTCAAGAAAGAAACCGGTGAAAACTTTGGAGATTTCATTCAGAACTACCGCTTAGAGATCGCTAAGAAATGGTTGAAAGAAACGACGTTATCCGTGAAAGAAATTGCAGAAAGACTCAAATATCGTAACTCACAAAACTTTATTCGCTTTTTCAAAAAGAAAGAATCCGTCACTCCTGGTGAGTACCGTAAGAAAAACCGTTGAGGACAACTTAGTGAACGTCGATCATTAAAGTCCTACATAAGTTACTTAGGAAAAATAGTTGTTTCGATTGCGAGAAATAGCACGATCTTTGAAAAATGAATTTTTCTTAGATCGTGCTATTTAAATGAATAATTATTTTTACGCGTATCTTTAAGTGTGAAAGGGTCAACCTTTGACAGAGCCGACCAATGCCCCTTTCACAAAGTACTTTTGAACAAACGGATAAGCAACCAACATTGGCACTGTAGCAATTACAATGACGGCCATTTTGATCGTCTGTGCCGGCGGGATGATATCGACAGCACTACTTTCTGCTTGCATTCCACTTGACACGATCACAATTTGACGTAACAAGATTTGGATCGGCCATTTTGAGGAATCGTTAATGTATAAAATCGCCGTCATATAAGTATTCCAATAGGTCACAGCATAAAAAAGTGAAATCGTCGCAATAGAAGGTAAAGCAAGAGGCAACATAATTTTGAAAAAGACCCCAAAATCAGTACAGCCATCCATTTTGGCAGATTCTTCTAAACTATTAGGTAAAGCTTGAAAAAAGTTACGCATGATGATCATGTTCATGGCGTTGACAGTTACAGGTAGGATCATCGACCAGTACGAATTGATCAACCCCAAAGAGCGCACCACTAAGAATGTCGGGATCATTCCACCACTAAAGAGCATGGAGAAGACAACCATAAAGTTAAAAAAGCCTCGCCCAAAAAGATATTTACGTGATAATCCATAGGCCATCAATGAAGTCACGCACATGCTGACGACTGTCCCAAGCCCAGTAACACCAATAGAAACAGCTAAAGCTCGAAAAATCGTTGGTGTAGATAAGATGTAACGATAGGCATCTAAAGAAAACGTAGTCGGGAAAAGGATGAATTTTTTTGCTACGACTTCTTGTGTAGAAGCAAATGAAGTGGCGATGATATTTAAAAACGGTACGATACAGATCAAAGCTAATAATAGTAGAAAAATAGAATTAAAAATCGTAAAGCTTTTTTCTCCAAGCGAAACCTTTTTTTTCATTTAGAGAGAACCCTCCTTTAAACCATAAGTATTTTTGTACCTCCAATCTATCATCTGCTTGAAATTACGTACATAATCATTTTTTAGGGAGGGTAAATCAGGAGGTTTCATATAGATGGAACGGGCATTTCCTAAAAAATCAAACAGATGAAGCAGAAAAGTGATTAATCAAGTGATGATCGCCAGTTACCTACGTCAGTGAAAATGATTATATACGGAATCACTTTTCTTCCTTTATGCTGTGGATAGCGAATAAAGTCACACAATGTTTAACAAGGAGGGCTTATGGAGAGTGTAAAAAGAGAGCTAGGTTCAATTACTTTATCAAAAAAGGAAGAACGAACAAAAAGAAGAAGGAAGACGATTGCTGGAATCAAAACGAATAAATTTTTGTACTTGATGATTCTTCCAGGAATCCTTTATTTCATTGTTTTCAGATATTTACCTATGGGTGGCTTAGTGATTGCGTTCCAAGACTATCAACCCTATCTGGGGATTCTGGGGAGTCCTTGGGTTGGTTTCAAGCACTTTATTCGTTTATTTACTGAGCCAACATTTTTTATGTTGTTGAGGAATACGCTGATTTTGTTTGGACTGAATATTTTTGTCTTTTTCCCAATGCCGATCATTCTGTCGCTTCTATTGAATGAAGTAACCAGCAAGCGATTCAAGAATAGTATCCAAACAATCATTTACATTCCACATTTCATGTCTTGGGTCATCATCGTCTCGATCACCTATGTTTTTTTAAATGTGGACGGTGGAGTCATCAATGAATTTTTGGCCAGTATTGGGTTAGATAAAATAAGTTTTTTGACATCACCTGATTGGACACGAACAGTCTACATTGGACAGGTGATTTGGAAAGAACTCGGTTGGTCAACAATCATTTACCTTTCTGCGATTACCGCAGTAGATACGCAATTATATGAAGCAGCCGAAATGGATGGCGCAGGACGTTTACGTAAGACATGGCATGTGACATTACCTGCGATCCGTCCAGTGATCATTACCTTGTTGATTTTGAAAATAGGTCAAACACTTGACCTAGGATTTGAGCATATGTACTTACTACTCAATTCGTTGAATCGCAGTGTGGCAGAGATTTTTGATACATATATCTATACTGCTGGATTGAAAAATGGACAATTAAGTTTTAGTACTTCAATGGGCTTGTTCAAAGGTGTAGTAGGCTTGTTTATGGTCATACTTGCGAACAAGGTAGCAAAAAAACTGGGTGAAGACGGTGTGTACTAGAAAAGGAGCAAACAGATGTTGCAAAAGTTAGAGAGTACAAATAAAAAATTAATCAGACTCCTGCAACTCATTTACTTAAATTTTTTGTGGGGAATATTAGTTGTTTTGGGTCTCGGACTATTCACTTTTGGTCCAGCGTCTTACGCAATGGTCTCAGTAATCCGGGAGTGGTTACGCTCATCTGAGGATTTTCCACTGACACAGACGTACTTTCACTATTTTAAAGAAAACTACAAAGAAACGTTGTTGATCAGTTGGTTGTATTTTTCAGTTGCTTTCGTCTTATACGTAGATCTTGCCTATATCCAAAATTGGTATTTACGCGTTGTGATTTTGGTCATTAGCTTTTTTTACGTGTTATCTGCACTATATATTTTCCCAATTATGGCCCATTACCAATGGCAAGGGATGTTTTATAAAATCAAAATGGCTTTTTTATTCGGTTTTTCTCAGTTACATTATTCACTCGTTTTACTGTTGATCATTATTGGCAGTTACGCGATAATTATTCGCTTGATGCCGGGTATATTGACGTTCATGGGGAGTAGCTTCTTCTTTTTTGCCATCACTTGGACAGCGGTGCAACTATTTGATCGTCTTAAAAAGAAAGAAGTAGCAATAGATAAAAATACATTCAGTGAAGGAGAACAATTATGAAGAAAAAAACGTTAGTAACAGCAGGGATCGGTTTACTCAGCATACTTGCTTTGTCAGCTTGTGGCAATGATTCAAGTGACACATCCGCAGATACAGAGGATGGGAAAACGCGAATCACGTTGTTGAACATTTTACATACAGCTTCACCACCTAATGATACGATCGTTGATAAAATCGAGGAGAAAACCAATACAGAATTGACGTTTAACTGGATTCCTGATGCGTCAAAAGAGGAACGGTTGACCACTGCATTAGCTTCAAATGAGCTGGGAGATATCGTGACACTACAAATTGCTATGCTAAAAAATTCCTCTGTACGAAATGCATTGAAGTCCGGTGTTTTCTGGGATGTGTCTGATTATTTAGCTGACTATAAAAATTTAAGTAAAATATCAGAGGATCGAATCGAAGCGGCAAGTATCGATGGTGCATTGTATGGCGTACCTATGCAAAAAGACTATGCCCGTGCAGGTTTAGTTATCCGGAAAGATTGGTTAGATAATCTAGGCTTAGAAGTACCAGATACATTGGATGAACTTTATGAAGTAGCAAAACAATTCACAGAAAATGATCCAGACGGCAATGGTGTCGATGATACGGTTGGTTTTGGCGATCGCGCGCCAAGTGATATCCGTTATACAAGCTTCAAATTATTCACTTCGTATTACGGCGCACCAAATGGTTGGAAAGTAGAGAGCAACGGGAAATTTACTCCCGAATTTGATACAGCTGAATATAAGAAAGCGATGGATTTTTCTAGAGATTTATTTGAAAACGGTTACTTAGCGCAAGACTTTGCAGTGACTCAAAAGACAGACCAACAGGAACAATTTGCACAAGGTAAGACAGGGATCTATACCGGGATGATCGATATCAAAAACCTAAAAAATATGGGGAAAGATATTCAACCAGAGATGGAGCTTGTGCCAGTAAATAAAATATCAGATGGTGAAGATGGGGATTATCATGTGTGGTCAGAAGGAAATGGCGTAGGGGGATTATTGGCATTTCCTAAATCCTCGGTCAAAGATGAAGCACAATTGAAGAAATTACTTCAGTTTGTCGATGATTTATTAGAAGAAGATATGTATAAATTGATGACAGGTGGTATTGAAGGAACACATTACCAATTGCAAGACGATGGCGCAATCGAATATATCGACATGGACCTTTGGCAACAGGAAGTGCAACCATTGTCTAGTTCAAGACCAAGTGAAGTCACATTTTCGTTTAAAGATGCTGATCCAGAGAAAGAATTATCCAATCAATTAGTCAAGGAAAATGAACAGTTTGTTGTGTTAGATCCAACGGTTCCATTAGATTCAGAGAAAAACAATGAAGTCGGTTCAGAAATCGAAAAAATCATGATCGATGCAACTGTCCAATATATTATGGGACAAATAGATGAAGATGGATTCAAACAAGCAATCATCAATTGGCGTGCCCAAGGTGGCGATCAAATTGCTGAAGAATACGAAGAGGCTTATAAAGCTGCACAGCAATAGTAGATATATCAAGAAAGGGCTGTAACCTTTCCAACCGCAACCCTTTCTCTCTTAAAATGATTGATTGGAGGAAGAAGATTGAATTGGTCAGAGAAATTAGCAGATAGTATTATGGCGCGTACACCCTATTTGTATCTAGATAAAGGATATAAACAAAAATGGTCTTATGATTATGGCGTTGTTTTGAAAGGATTTCAGTTGTTATGGCTGAAAACAAAGGAGAAGAAGTACTTAGACTTCATCCAAACAAACATTGATTACTTCGTACAAGAAGATGGATCGATCAAAGGCTATGAATTAGAAGAATACAATATCGACCATATCAATACCGGAAAACTGTTCTTTATACTCTATAAAGAAACAGGAGATGAGAAATATCGCAAAGCAGCAGAAACTTGCGCCAAACAATTGTTGAATCACCCACGAACATCTGAAGGTGTATTTTGGCATAAGGCAATCTATCCTTGGCAAATATGGTTAGATGGATTGTACATGGGAGCGCCTTTTTATGCGGAATATATCCAAACCTTTACGTCGAAAAAAGACTATCAAGATGTTTTATGTCAATTCGAGATCAGTTATCAGCGATTGTTCGACTCAAAAACGAATTTATTGTTCCATGCGTGGGATGAAAAAAAGGTCCAACCTTGGGCGGATACAGAAACTGGATTATCTCATCATTTTTGGAGCCGCTCAATTGGTTGGTATTTGATGGCGTGTGTTGATACTTACGAGTTGTTGCATAAAGAAGTGGATTGTCGATTATTGGGGCGGATTCTGACATCCACATTAGAAGCATTGTTACCTTATCAATCAGAAACTGGCACCTGGTACCAAGTAACAACCGAAACGAACCGTAAAGGTAATTATCTAGAAGCTTCAGGAAGCAGCATGTTCGTTTATGCGATGGCAAAGGGGATTCGCATAGGAATATTGGAGAAGGAAGTGTGGTTTCCTCAGTTGAAAAAATCTTATCAAGGCTTATTTGATGAATTTGTTTTGGAAACAAAAGAAGGCTGGTTGAATCTGAATAAAAATTGCCAAGTTGCAGGTCTAGGCGGGGCGGACCAAAGAGATGGTTCTTATGCCTACTATATTAGTGAGCCAATCGTATGTAATGATCAAAAAGGTGTTGGGGCTTTTTTGCAAGCCTTAGTAGAAGTGGAAGGTGTATCTAGGTGATAAATATTTTAAGCTTAGGTGCCTCAGTCGATATACTCAACACGACGGTGATCCAACAAGCCATTGATCAAGTAGTAGAAGCAGGTGGGGGAAGAGTAACCATTCCAAGTGGGCAGTTTTTAACGGGGCCATTGTGCTTGAAAAGTAATGTGGAGTTGTATCTTTCTCCTGGAGCAGTATTGAAATTTACAGATGACCCAGCCCAGTATTCAGCCATTTTATCCAGCTGGGAGGGGGTACCTAAAAAGGTCTATGCTTCATGTATCTATGCGCAACATGCAGAAAATATTGCTGTCACTGGTTTAGGGAAATTAGATGGTAGTGGTCCTAACTGGTGGCGCATTTTTCGAGAGGAGCATGAAACACTTGAGTACCCGCGACCAAAATTGCTTGGTTTTGATCATTGTCGACGAGTAACGATTCGTGATATCCAGTTGGTCGACTCACCAAGTTGGACGATCCATCCGAATCATTGCCAAGATGTGACTATCGATCACGTAGTCATTTGTAATCCTGCTGATTCGCCGAACACAGACGGTATTGATCCAGAGTCTTGTCATAATGTGCATATCAGTAATTGCCATATTGATGTGGGCGATGACTGTATTGCGATCAAAGCAGGGACAGAGGATGCCGTTAATAAAGTGCCTTGTCAAAATATCACGATCACTAATTGTACGATGGTACACGGTCATGGTGGCGTAGTTTTGGGCAGTGAAATGAGTGGCGGGATTCGGAATGTAACGATTTCGAACTGTGTATTCCAACAAACCGATCGTGGAATTCGATTAAAGACACGCCGAGGTCGAGGTGGAATGATCGAAGATGTCCGAGTAACTAATTTGATCATGGACCAAGTACTGTGTCCGTTTGTCATCAATCTTTATTATTTTTGCGGGCCTCGTGGCAAAGATCCTTATTTCTGGGACAAGGAAGTGTATCCAATCGATGAGCGAACGCCACAAGTTCGACGTGTTCATTTTTCATCGATCACTGCTCGAAATGTTCATGCTTCCGCGGGATTTATTTATGGTCTAGCAGAACAAGCGGTTCAAGACATTTCTTTCGATCATGTCGATATATCAATGGCAAAAGATGCAAAAGCGGGCGTACCAGCTATGATGACAGGTTTAGAACCCATGCGCCAACAAGGATTTTATGTGCGGTTTGGTAAGCATATTTCTTTCCAGCAGATCACGATCGATCATCATGAAGGACCAGCAATCATGATTGAAGATTCGGAAGATATCGAAATTAAACGTATGCGATCGACAGAGTTGGATAAAAAGAATGTATCTATTGTAGAAGGAACTTAAATAAAATGGAGTTGATCGAGTACTTAGGGAAAGACGCACGTTGCTTGAGACCGAGTGGTAGCTGTTTATCACAAAAAATCATTGATGATCAAGTAATTGAGTATTATCAATTGATATTAAATGATCTTGAACCTGTTTCTGCCATTTATGTTTATCCAGTAAAAAAGAAGGAACCTTTGCCTGCTGTGATCTATCTGCATTCACATGGGGGTGATTTTTCACTAGGAAAAAGTGAATTACTAGCAGGTGCATCCTATTTTGTAGAACCTTCGTTTGCAAAGGCCTTGACGAGTATGGGGTATGGTATATGGGCGATTGATGCTTGGGGATTTGAAGAACGCGGCGGAATTGCTGAAAGTGAACTTTTTAAGCGATTCTTATTAACAGGACGAACACTTTGGGGAATGCGGATCTTTGATGTGCTAAGCTTGATCGACTACTTGGAAACACGAGAAGATATTGACACACAACGTATCGCAACGATCGGGTTATCTATGGGTGGACTATTAAGTTGGTGGACAAGTGCATTGGATGAACGTGTGAAAGTATGTATTGACCTAGCTAGCCAAGTAGAGGTTGAAACACTCTTGAAACATCAAATGTTAGACTACCACGGTTACTATTATTATGTTCCTGATTTATTGACGGAGTATACGACCCTAGCTATTCAGCAAAAAATTGCTCCTCGTAAACGCCTCACTATAGTAGGAAAAAACGATCGAATGTGTCCAACAGAAGGCGTCTGTCGCTTGAATAAACAGCTAGATTTGTATTATCAACAATTGGGAGTGCCAACGAATTTTCAAGGATACTCTTTAAATGGTGGACACTTTGAAACACGTGATATGCGAATGAAGTGGCAAGCATTTTTAAAGGAGTACCTATAATGAAGACAGAAATCGTGATCGACCCGATTCCAAGAAAAGCAGACTATCAGACCATTCAAGCAGGAATTGCTCATCTTAGCTCATTGCCGAATTACGTAAAAAAGACCATGATCATTCGAGAAGGGGTCTATCATGAATATATCGAATGTCGGCTGTCAAATTTCCAAATGTTTGGACAAGGAGAAGTAAAGATTGTTGGATGCCGTTTTGCGAAACAAACACTTTCATCTGGTGAAGCAAGAGAAACATTTCGAACCGCGACACTATTTCTTGAAGGAGAAAATATTCGTCTCGAAAATATACAAATCATCAATAACGCTGGTGCAGGAGAACAAGTAGGTCAAGCAGTCGCGCTATTCAATTATGCCCATCAAGTCCAGTTGATCAATTGTCGGTTGTGCGGGCAACAAGATACATTATGCACAGGACCGTTGCCTCCGATTCAAAAAGATGGTCGCCCATTTTTTACCCCAGTGTTAAAGGAGCGTAAGTATTGTCGGCAATCTTATGAACGATGTTGGATCGAAGGGACGGTAGACTTTATTTTCGGTGGGGCAGATGCGTTGTTTTACCGCTGTTTCATCCACAGTTTGGTTAGTTCTTCTAATGGTTATATCACAGCCGCTTCAACGGTAAAAGAACAAGAACGAGGTTTTCTTTTTTTTAGGTGTGCAATCATTGCAGATTACGAGGCACCTTCTATCTATTTAGGTCGACCTTGGCGTCCGTATGCTCAGGTGACATTTGAAGAGTGTGATGTAGGAGCGCATGTCTACCAAAGTGGCTGGCATGACTGGGATGAGAAACAAAACAGACAAACAGCACGCTTTTATGAAAAAAATAATAGGTATCAAAGGGGAATTTGTCGCGAAGCATGGGTTACTGTGGAAACGGAGGTCGATTAGATGACGAAAAAATGGGAAATAACTTTTGGCTTGATCGGTGGGTCTACCGCTTTGTTGTTTTTTGGTGGGATTGCTGTGACCTTCAATCAAATGTCTCTTTCAAATTTCCGAGAAACATACCAAGCTCTCTCATTAGAGGGCCTTGGTAGTGTAAAAGAAACCTTTGAGTCACTACGGAGCATGACGGGGGTGTTTAACGTTAGCCTATTCCTCTCATTGGTTGGGCTGTGTCTGGCTCTTTATCTATCGTTGAAGGGAAAAGCAAGTCCGATGGCGGCACTCATTTATTTGATTTCAGGAGTCCTGCTGTTGTTCGGTACACAATTCATTGCGTACCCTTTTGTCTTTTTCTATCTATTAGCAGCGGGTTCAAGTATGTATCGCCAAAAAATAGAGCAAAGGTGGAGATCAAATGTTTCAAAGTAAAGTAGTCAATCCAATCATTCGAGGATTTAATCCAGACCCGAATATTTTGAAAGTGAGTAGTTCTTATTATGTGATCGTTTCTTCTTTTGAGTGGTTACCAGGTATTCGTGTATATGAATCGACAGATCTGATTAATTGGGAACATAAAACAGATATTTTAACTGATCAAGTATCGTTAAAGGGTCATCCAATCAATGGAAGTATCTGGGCGCCACAAATCAGTTACTCAGCTGGGCGATTTTATCTTATTTATACAGAGGTTAAAAGCGTAACACGTCCTTTTAAAGACACCCACAATTACATGATGATCGCAGAGGATATCAATGGACCTTGGGAAAGTCCAATCTATCTAAATAGTAGTGGTTTTGATCCCTCGCTTTTTCATGATCCACGTACAGGTAGTAAATGGCTTTTGAATGAAATCTGGGATTTTCGACTAACTACACCTAATAAATCAGCAGGGATCGTCATTCAAGAATATGATGCAAAACAAAAACAACTAGTCGGGTCGATTCACACGATCTTTACAGGAACCGAACTCGCAAAGACCGAAGCACCTCATCTTTACTATGTCAATGATTACTATTATTTGCTGACTGCTGAAGGTGGTACTGGTAGTGGACAGGCTGTTACCGTGTGTCGTAGTCGTGATTTGTTAGGACCATACAAAGTCGATCCCCAAAATCCAATGTTGACAGCAAGTGGTTATCCAAGCTCAAGTTTACAATGTGCGGGACATGCAAGTTTAGTTCAAACAGAATTCGACAGATGGTATATAGTCCATCTTTGTACTCGCCCTATCGAAGGTGTTGCTATCTTAGGTAGAGAAACAGCTATTCAAGAAGTGTATTGGACGGAAGACTATTGGTTGCGGATAAAAGAAGGAGGAAATGAACCAAGAGAGATCGTCACCATTCCAACACAAGAGAAAGTGATCCAAAAGATCAATGCTTGTTTTTTTGATGATTTTGCAGGTGAAATGAAAAAAAGTTGGAACGCTCGTCGTTGTTTACCAAACATAACTTGGTGCGATTTGACTAGCCGATATGGCTATCTAAGAATGCTCGCAGGAGAATCACTGCAGTCAACGTTTGACCAACACTTATTAGCGATACGGCAAACAACGTTTTCATTTATTGCACAAACTAAGATGGAATATGAGCCAAAGCACTTCAACCAAATGGCTGGGCTGCTTCTTTTTCTAAATGAAGAAAATTATTATTATTGCTGTATGACCTGGGATGAAAAGATAGGGAAGTGTCTCCGATTACTTAGTGCAGTTGACGGTCATGTTACGATTAGGCCTGAAATTTATCCGCTAAGAGGAAGAGAGACAGTGATTAAAGTAGTTGTTGAAAAGACTTTTGGACAATTTTATGTGAAACGTTCGCAAGACTGGAAAAAAATCGGTGCTGAAATTGATGTGCAGACACTAACAGGTGGTTTTACAGGAAACTTTGTTGGTATTGGTGTGCATGATTTAAACGTAAGAGGAGGGAGCTATGCTGATTTTGATTATTTCAACTATCAGGAAATAGAAATGGAATGAAATAAATAAAAAAAAGATTAGGTGCAGTGAAAGTTAAATTTTACCTTGACCAATCTTTTTTTTAATGATAGTATAGTCAACGTTGCTGGAACATGAAAACAATCATGAAATTTGTTTAAAAGTTTTATTGACAATCATAATTCCATGTGATAATATAACGAAGTTGGTTATGAGAGATGAGTTTTTAGATGTTGATTTTATTAAGAAATAAACAAAAAAACATGTTGACAAATAACAAACGGTGAGTTATGATAAGTGAGTTGCTAAAACGATCTCGTGAAAAACGAGTTCAAAAAACTTTTAAAAAATAGTTGACAATCATTCGAGAGTTTGCTAAGATATAAAAGTTG
>NZ_JBIQDM010000013.1:0-88338 GCF_045371165.1 Enterococcus pernyi | reverse complement strand
GGTAGCTCAGCAGTCTTTGTCATCATTTTGATGCGCTTCTCAAACTCTGCTACTGCCAAACTAACGATTCCTGATGCCACTTGATTCTGAATTTGTTCATCTGGTATGTGCAAATCCATTAGCTACTCCCCTCCCTCAATGAAGCTAGCGCATTCTCGATTGGTTTAATTTGCTTTTCAGGACTACGTTTTCCGTTCATAATGTCGGACATATACGGTCTTGAAATCCCAATAGTATCTGCCAGCCAGTTCTGAGACTTGCCATACTTTGCTAATTGAATTCTGACTTTAACAATAAAATCTTGTGACACACTTAACACCTTCTTTCTTATTTTTCTTAAACGTGTTTAATAATTTTGATATAATTTTCATATCAGCGAGTGGTCCGCTGAAATAATTGATAAGGAGGTAATCCTTATAGAAAAACAATATTTCCAAAAAGTTTGCATTAATGGTCATCAGATAAGTATTCTCTCTACTAACAATTCAGATCCCCAACCTGATGAGTATTGCGAAAAATGCGGAAGCAAAGTTATTACTACCTGTCAAACCTGTAAAACACCCATATTAGGGCACGAATCCGTTGATGGAGTTTTTGGAATGTTTTCAATACCAGTTCCTAATTATTGTCGGCACTGCTCAAATCCCTATCCGTGGACTTCGCTCATCCTAGAAAGTGCTATCGAGCTGCTTGCCTTAGATGAAAATTTGCCTGATAGCGATAAAGCTCTTATAAAAGCTGCTATTCCTGATCTTTTGGTTGATACACCTAAAACCCAGTTAGCAGAGGCTAAATTCAAAAAGGGCTTTTCAAATGCTTCAAAATTAGTCAAAGACTCGCTTTATAATCTTCTTGTTGATGTATTATCAGAATCAGTTAAAAAAACTATTTTTCCAGATTAGCTTTGCTACACCAACAACAATAATTTGAATTTTTTCTTATAACTCGATTACACCAAGTGCATTTGGTGTAGTCGTGTTTTCTTTTTAGATACTTAAAATAGCTTTTTCGACCGATAGGTCTTTTGCTTCTCTTATTGAATCGATTAAACATCCTTCTCACCTCATTCCTTTTAAAATTTGTAAGCTAATAAAATTAGCTAATTTCCGTTGACATCCGTCCCATAGTTGTGTACTATATAGACATAACGAAATAAGCCTGTTAAACCCCTATTAAATTAACATTCTTAGTTTGGCGACGTCGAATTGTTTATTTTATATAGGTGTCTTTCTTACTGCTTGTTAGCTTATTAAATTAGCTTACGAGATAAGATTAACCCACAACTGTGTTCTTGTCAACACTTTTGTCAAATAGTTGTGTACTTTTTTCGTTAAATACATTTGAAAGCGTGGAAAGCTTACAATGACACTATTTGAACGAATACAAGAATTAGCAAAAAAAAGAGATAAGACTTTAAAAGATATTTCACTTGAATTAGGATACAGCAAAAATTATCTCTATACATTACAGAAACAAAGCCCTAAAGCTGAGAATCTACAAGTAATAGCTGATTACTTCAATGTATCCACTGACTACCTACTTGGAAGGACTGACAATCCTGATCCGGACAATACAAAGTTAGATACTAATGACCTAGAAGACGTACTCGATAATATGAAAAGTTTTGGCGGCGTAGAAATGACCGAACGTGATAAAGAAACCATACGTGCGTTTTTGAAAGGAAAATTTAGCGATAGATAAAGGTGGATTGTCATATGCAGAGAATGAAAGCTTTGTTAAACAGCGAGGGAATATCCCTATACTTTTTAGACTTAGATATTGATGGTTATTATGATTCTACAAACAGAGTAATTTTGATCAACCAAAATCTTTCTGAACTAGATGCTTTAAAGTCTATTTATCATGAACTGGGACATGGTGTTTTACATGACGATCTTGAAGCCTTGTACAAACTCACCATTCCCCGCTCTAAAATGGAATATGAAGCCGATTGTTTCATGCTTGATCAACTTTTGATTGATTATATGGAAGTAAATGATCTCAAGCCACGGCAGGTCAATCCTATCTATTTTATCGAGTCTTCAGACTTAGATTTCAAATACGAGAGAAATGTTAAAAATCTTCTCAGCCAGCATATACTTTGTGAGGTTTAAGTAAATTATGCCTAATTATATTTTTTAACAAAAAAAGAACATACATTCCCACAAGGAGGGACAAGCAATGGCAATGATAAAACAATATAAAAAGAAAAGCGGAGAAAAAGCGTGGTATTTCAAAACTTACCTTGGGATAGATCCTATCACAAGAAAGAAGAAATATACTACTAAGAGAGGATTCAAGACTCAAAAGGAAGCAAAACTTGCCCTGTCTCGCCTCGAATTAGAGGTTGAAATGAACGGAATTTCGGATAAATCTAGCAAAGTAACATTCAAGGAAATTTACGATTTATGGATAGAACACTATAAATCTGATGTAAAAAAAAGTACATTATCACGTACTACTCTGATTTTTGACAAACATATTTTACCCAAATTTGGAAATTTACCGATGAAAGATATCACAGTTGCATATTGTCAAAAAGTTGTAACTGAATGGAGTAAAACAGGAACCTCAAAGCAATATCCTTTATTTGTGAACTATATTTCTAAAATTTTTAAAATGGCAATTAACTTAGAGATCGTTGAAAGTAATCCGCTCGCCAATGTAATTATCCCTAAAAATAAATCTGCTGAAAAAAAATTAAAAATAAAATATTACACTAAAGCAGAGCTGCAAATATTTTTAAATACGATTAATAAAGAAAAAAATGAATTTTTCAGGATAAGGGATTATGCTATGTTTCGTTTGTTAGCATTCAGCGGATGTCGAATTGGCGAATGCCTCGCTTTAAATTGGAATGATTTAGATTTCGAAAGTAGAGAGCTTACCATCTCAAAGACTGTTACGAAGGCAACAGAATATTATGTATCAGAAAAACCTAAAACCACGGCATCAAACAGAAGATTAATATTAGACGAACGGACAATCGCTAGCTTAAAAGAATGGAAGCTGCTGCAAATGAAGTATTTGTTTCATATCGGCTTTAATAAACCTGCATTCATTTTCACCAATGAGAAAAACACCTTTACGATTAATCAGGCGGTTACAGAAAGATATAAAATCTATTCTGAACGAGCAGATTTGCCTAATATCGGATTACACGGATTTAGACATACTCATGCCAGTTTATTGTTTGAAGCAGATGCTAGCATGAAAGAAGTCCAAGAAAGGTTAGGTCACGCTAATATAAAAACTACTATGGATACCTATACTCATATGACAAAAGACAAAAAAATAGAGACTACTAATAAGCTTGTCAATTATGTTAATTTTTAAAAGTATGGTCAAAAGTATGGTCAAAAAAATTATAAGAAAACAAAAAAACACCCAATCCCTTTATTACCAAAGGATTGAGCGTTTTAATCATTAAGCTTCTTGAGCTACTGGATAAACAGACACTTGTTTTTTGTCGCGGCCTTTACGTTCAAAACGAACAACACCGTCAACTTTAGCAAATAAAGTGTCATCTCCACCAATACCTACGTTCACACCTGGATAAATTTTTGTTCCGCGTTGGCGGTAAAGAATTGATCCACCTGTAACTGTTTGTCCGTCAGCACGTTTTGCACCTAGACGTTTTGATTCTGAGTCACGGCCGTTAGATGTAGAACCGCCACCTTTTTTGTGGGCGAATAATTGTAGATTCATTGTTAACAACATGGTCTGCACCTCCTATTTATCATTAATTGTTTTTGTTTGGATATATTCTGGGTTTTCAGCTTCGATCGATTGTAAACCTAATAGGAGATTCTCCAATAAGATTTCCGCAATATTGTTTTGCTCTTGTGTCAATCGTGAAATTACTTCGACGTACAAATAGCCGCCTTCTTCTTCATTCATGTCAACAATCGGTTCAAAACCAGCTAATGATGAAATCCCATTGACAGTGCTGATCGCTAAAGCAGAAACACCTGCACAAACGATATCACTTCCGTAAGGACCGGCATCAGCGTGCCCAGTCAAAGTAAATGAAACGATTTGACCAGCGTCATTTCGTTTAAAAGTCCCTTTGATCATTGTTTAGGCCTTCTTTCTCAAACGCAGATTAAGCGTTGATCGCGTCGATAACCACTTTTGTGTATGGTTGACGGTGACCTTGTTTACGGTGTGAGTGTTTTTTAGGTTTGTATTTGAAAGTAACGACTTTCTTTTGTTTGCCGTGTTTTTCAACTGTACCTTCAACTGTTGCACCAGAAACGGTTGGAGCGCCTACTTTCGTAGTTTCGCCACCTACTAGAATAACTTCGTCAAATACAACCTTTTCGCCTGCTTCAACGTCAAGTTTTTCGATGTAGATTGTTTGTCCAACTTCAACTTTTACTTGTTTACCACCTGTTTTAATAATTGCGTACATGCTTTAAAGCACCTCCTTATTTTCATACTTAGACTCGCCATCCAGAGTGACAGGGTGTCCTGTACTTAATCAAACTCATTCTGTGCGGTTGTAGCTGTGGAGACCACAATTACAACATTACTAGAATAACAAATCCTACTATAATAGTCAACAACTTTTTTATTTTGCCAATCATTCGTCAATTGAACGATTTCTTTCTATAATGGACAAGAATAGGAGTTGATACTATGGATTACCCAAAACATTTGATTGACGAAGCAACTCGGCGTATTCAAGGACACCGTGTGGAAGGATTTGTCGCTGGGCAAGGTCCTATCCGACCCAAATTGATGTTAGTTGGCGAAGCCCCTGGTAAAACAGAAATTGAAAATCACATTCCATTTAGCGGCCAAGCTGGCAAAGAGTTGATGAACGCACTAAAATCAGTCGGTTTATCTCGAGATGAAGTGTATATTACTAGCGCTGTCAGAAGCCGTCCTTATCGAATCGTCCAACGCATTAATGGACGGACAAAAAAATCAGAGATCGTTTATCCGAATCGAACGCCCAGTAAAACGGAAGTTTTTGCTCATGCACCAATCTTAGATTACGAACTGCAACATATACAGCCCTCTTTGATTGCCACGCTAGGCAATATTGGGCTACAACGTCTATTAGGTAACGGCTATACGATTTCAAAAAATCATGGGAAACTGTATACCGGACCAGTCTTAGAGTTGAATCCACAGCATGATGCTTATCAATTTTCCACTAAACAGTATCGTGTTCTTCCCCTCTTCCACCCGGCGGCCATTTTTTATAATCGAACACTGACAGAAACGATTTTAGAAGATTGGCAAGAACTTGGAAAAATACTTGTTGAAAAAAAGTAAAGGCTACAAAAGAACCAACCAGTCTCTCAAATCATGATCGATTGGTTGGTTCTTGGTTTTAGCGACTAAATCAAGCTAAGATTGGATCTCCTTTGACCAAATCTTGGTTATAACGCGCGATTTTCTTTTGGAGACGTTCCTGACAAGCTTGCATCTCTGCAATTTTTTTTGCCAATTGTTCACTTTTTTCCATAAGAAGATCCCTACGAGCAAGAATTGTTTCATCACCCGCGCTATATAAACGAATATATTCAGTCAAAGATTCAATCGATAAACCTGCACTACGCATACATAAGGTGAAATCGACCCAACGTAAATCTTCTTCCGTATAATCTCGGATACCTCCGTTTGTTCGGTTCACCGGTGGGATCAAACCGATTCGTTCATAGTAGCGTAACGTATCCGCAGAGATTCCTTTTTCTTCACTCACTTGTTTGATATTCATCCATTCCTACCTCCCGAACGTCTATAAACTTATTTTACCTTAGAACAGGCGGCAGCCACAATTTTTTTAGCGAATCCACTGACTATATTTCACTGTCTAACATATATTGTTTGTGTAAAGAGGTCAGCGCATGAGCCACCGTAAGATGTTGTTCTGTCTTTTGTTTTTCCCAAAGATGTTGCAATTGCTTTTCCACTTCTGGTTGTAACGAGGTGTAAATAATCGTTTGTTCTTTCATAGCAGCTTTTTCTTGAAATTCTTCAAATAAACTTTGCGCCGTCAAATCAATACTTGGCACCCCGCGCATTGAAAAAATGATTCCTTCTTTATCTGCTAATTCTGTTAACGTCGCTTTCAATCGTTCGGCGGACATGAAGAATAAAGGACCACTGATATAAACAACTGCCCAATTATCCAACTTTTTCGTTTCCGGTAAGCTCATTCGCTGCCAGTCGATTTCCTCCACTGAGATCGTGATGGCTGCACTCTTAACAATAAAAAATACACACCCACTAATAATTCCTATAACGATTGCAATACTTAGATCAAAAATCACTGTACACCCCATCGTCAAGAAAAATAGAAGAAGCGCTGACCAGTATCTTTTAGCGAATAGTTCTTTGATCGTTTCCCATTCATTCATATGCCAAGCTGTGACGATCAATACACCTGCTAATGCTGGCATCGGAATGTTCGACATGATTGGTGCAAAAATAAGCATGGATAGAAACAATACGATTGCATGGATCATTCCAGCTACTCTTGTTTGAGCACCGGATTTAATTGCGACACTCGTTCGAGCAATGGCTGCTGTAGCTGGAATCCCACCAAAAAATGGTAACAGTAGATTACCAATTCCTTGTGCGACCAACTCCTGATTACTATCTAACTGACGATTCGCCATTCGGCCTGCCGAAGCACCACACAACAAACTTTCGATCATACCTAACAGTGCAATGCTGATTGCTGGTACAATCACTGTTTGGATCGCTGACAAACTAAAATCACCAAGTACCAAACGGTTACTACTGATCAACGTTTGGGGAATTTCCCCTACGGTCGCAATTGGCCAATCAACGATCATCATCAACGCAGTTGTGAGGATGATTGCCAACAATGAGCTTGGGATCTTTTGCCCCCATTTTTTAGGATAGACCAACATCCCAATAATGACCAAACTTCCCATTAAAATCGTTGGCAAGGAAATTTCAAAGCCTAAGTTTTGATAACTAGCCAATTTTTCCATCACATTGGCCCCTTCTGAATGAACACCGAATAAATTATCGATCTGACCTAAAGCAATAATGATTGCAATACCAGAGGTAAACCCTGTGATGACAGGTGCAGGGATAAATGAAGTCAGCGTTCCTAATCGTAAGACACCCGCAGCGAGTAAAAGAACTCCAGCCAAAAAAGTAGCCAGTAAGACGCCTTGCATTCCTTGTTTTGCGGCAATCGACATCAAGATTGCTGCCATCGCGCCAGTAGGACCAGAAATCTGATAGAACCCACCAGATAAACCACCAATGACTAGACCAGCAATTACAGCAGTGATCAGACCAGCAGCTGCGTCTGCTCCACTTGAAACACCGAAAGCTAAAGCGAGTGGCAAAGCAACCGCCGCGACTGTAATACCTGCCAATAAATCTTTTTGAAATACTGAAAGATTATAACCAGAAAATTCTTTTTTCAATAAACCAATATAATTCTTTAACAACACTACTACCCCATTTTCATAAAAAATTGATAAAATGCACGTTACAGGATAGCATATTTTGTTGATTAAAGTAAGTTTTTTCACAAACTTTCATAATTTTTTTTCAGCAGTTATTCTTTTATATCCTAAAAGAATAACGTAATGAGTGCGATCGCTGCTAACCCACCTTGTTTGACGATGATCAAGCGATCACTAGTAAAGCTACCATAAGCCGCCACCAGCAAAATATAGATCAATAATAGCCCCGTGATTTCTTTTGGTGCATTTGAAAAATAAGCGCCGTACACCAATGCCACACCAAGTAACCCATTATAGATCCCCTGATTCTTAAATAAAGTCTGTACGGACTGACGTCCTAATTCTTCCTTTGGCATGTTGAAGACTCGACTAGTTGTTGCAGATTCCGTCGCAAAAGTTTCAATATACATGATATAAAGAAATTCCAAGGCAACAAGTGTAACTAAAATTTGAGATAATAATGTCATCTGTTTTCTTCCTTTCTAAAATCGGCGATCGACCGTCTTTTTTTAGCTGGATCATTGCTATGAGTACCAACCGAAAACGATCTCTCCTTGATTATAAAGGAACTGCTGTTTTTTTTCTGCAACTTACTCTCAAAAATCAAGAGTGTAACAATACAAACAAGTGACGGGGACATTACTCCTTTTGCATATTATAAAACTGAATAAACGGCGGGAACAGAAGTAACCTCTTCGGAAATAAGGCTAAACATTTCTGTCCCGACCTCTAGCAGTAGTCTTTATTTAGTCATAAGGTCGTGCTTAATAAGTAACAGGTTATTGATTCTCCTCCACCTAGATCGACTGGTTGGCGGCCAAAAATGGTAAATCCTTTTTTTAAGTAAAATTGGTAGTTGCAATTAGAGTCTGTATAGAGAAATATTCGCTTATTTTTATAACGTCTCTCTATTTCTTCTAACAAGCGTGAACCAATCCGCTTACCCTTCAATGTGGGATCAACAGCAAAATAAGTGACTTCGCCTTCTGGATGAGTGGATGCAAATTCATGATACATTGTTTGATTGGCTTGGTCATAAGTTCCTATCGCCTCTCGATATCCGGTCAATCCCATCAATTTTTCTGCTACGTTGACAAACAAGCGTCTCCCCCATCCAACAGGCACTTTTGTTTCCCCATCGAAGCGAGCAAAAAGAAAGCCGACAAATTGACCGTCTAGATACGCACCTAATGTGACGGTTGATTTCATCAATGCGCCTGTAAGTGCATACTGACGATAGAGATAAAGTGCAATAGGATTTTCTGTATAGCTCGAAAAATTCATCCCTTGTGCTGCAAATTCACTTGCTTTGTTTAAGTCTTTTCTATCAATTGAACGAATCGTTAATTTTTCCATATCCATCTACTCCTTTTGAAACAAAACTTTCTTTCTTTACGTAACTTTATTATAATTACTTAAAAAGTGACTTCCTATAGGCAATGATTCAACATCTGTCCAATAATGAACACTTAGAAAGATACTGTCTAAAAAAGGAGATACAAATGGATCGTCGAAGCAAAAGAACGAAGCACGCAATCAAACAAGCCTTTTTAGATTTAACGAAAGAAAAACCCATCAATAAAATCACGATTGCGGAGCTTTCACAACAAGCAGATATCGGGAGAGGGACGTTTTATACTCACTATGAGGATATCTATGATTTGCGTTCAAAAATCATTGAAGAATCGATTTGTACACTGACAGATATCTTCGATCAAACTTACCCCAACAAAGAGCAATATGACTTTCGCCGATTCGTCCATACTTTAGTCAATCATGTAGATGAGAACAAAGCTGTTTTTTACTTTTTCTTTAATGATTTCATGGATGATGAACTCTCTGTCCAACTTACACAGATCCTGATAAAAAGAGTCATGGACGAAGAACAATTAGATATGAAAGATGTCAAAAATAAAGTAGAGATTCTTTTTTCTATTTCCGGCACTACTAGTGTCCTGACTGAGTGGATCAATGGAAATCTAAACGTGGAGAAAGAAGAATTGATTGCTATTTTAGATGACATCATCACACGGTTTTAATAAAAAAGAAGAACGACTATGCAACGACAATATCGTTGCTAGTGTTCTTCTTTTTTGTTCTTCTTTTTTTCGTAAGTGATATCATTACTCAAGTTGCATCAAAAATTCTCTTTGTTCATCACCTAAAGGGATGATTTTTTTCATAATACGAAACCGCCAGTGCTTTCTGCCAGCGGAAAAACGCCAGACCACGGATAATCCGCCACCTAATGCTACTTGTTCCTCTTCGATCACTGTTCGCTCATACGTGAGATGATCAATAACCTTCGTTTTAAAAAAATTCAAAAATAAAATCGTCACTTTGGTCTCATCGATCAATAAAATCACTTTACTACTGATACTGTCCAAACTCTGAGATTCCGCTAAACAGCGAAACATTCCTGATGATCGATACGGACCTGTTAAACGATCCATCCATTTTTTGGTGATTAACATAAGCGCTTCCCTTTATCCTCTCTTGAAATAAACCCATTCGATTTTCGATCTAAGGAACATCGGTCCTTATTAATCGTCCAGTTGATGTTGTTACTTTATTTTATCATAGATATCTACTTTCCCTATATTGATCCAAATGAAAAAACTTCAAAAAAATAGGTAATGATTAAAAAGATCCTTTTTTCCTTTTGATAAGCAAATTATTCTATTGTCAAAAAAGGCTAATTTACTGAGTACTCGTATTCATTCTATTTTTATCTACTTATTGATGTCTCTAATCAAACGCTAAAAATGACAGCAAATTATTTCTCGATATTCCATCTCAATGTTACAATCGCCCTTTGTTGATTTTATTTATAGGAGGAGTTATTTAATGTTCGCAATGTTTAAAACTATCAAACTCAATCTGTGGCGGTCACTCTTAGCACTCATTATTTTAATTTTTGCTGATTGGGGAATGATGACATCTTATCCGATCTTCTCAGGTAGGTTAGATTGGACCTTTTTACCTATAGGGGGAGCGCTTGCTTTAATCATACTGATTGGTTGGAACAACACAAACACTTTATTCAAAAAAATCAATAAGAAAGATTGGCGTTGGATTGCTTTTATCCTTATTCTTGGTTCACTACTTTCAGATATTTTTATCTTGACTGGAAAGCTGCTGAATCAAACCATGGCCGCAAATGCTGGTGGAGATAATTAGTACGAAGGGTTAAACGTTGGTGAAATAATCCTATATTTATCACAGCTTAGCGTGAGCCTGATTGGAGAAGAACTTTATATTGCTGCGATTTTTGTTTTGATCTTTCTTTTACTTTCTACATTTATGCGTACTAAATTTTCTATTTGGGGCGCTAGTACGATTTCTCTATTGGTTTTTGGTCTCAGCCATTATGCCGTATACGATGGGAATCTCTGTCAATGTATTTTTGTTATTGGTTTGGCTCATGCCCCTTCTCTCTATGCCTAGTTAAAAACACAAAACTTATTGATCCCTATGCTTGCACATATCTTATATGATTTGATTTTACTTTTTATCATTTTACTTTTTGGAATTTGAACCATCGATTTTTTATCCGATCAAGCTAGCACCTTCAACGTTCAGCGATGAATCAATCTTATTTAGCACAAGAGACAAAAAAACCGCTAGAAACAAAAGTTTCTAACGGTTTTTTACGTCACAGGAGGGATTCGAACCCCCGACCGTCCGCTTAGAAGGCGGATGCTCTATCCAGCTGAGCTACTATGACAGCTTTAGCGGAACAAAAATAATTATAGATAAATTGAAAGCTTATGTCAATACAAAATAGTTATTTTATGAAACAAAAATTTTTATCGTACTTTTTTCTTACAGTTTTTACTGTAAAAATACAGCCACGATTTTCATATTATAATTTTTTGCTACGATCGACTTGTCATTTTATCATGGAACATGAAAGTCTGTTTCGTCCAACATAGTAAGGCAGAACTTGATTGGATAGATTCCCTACTTTCAACTTCTGCCTTGCTATCAATGAAATTGACTTAGCTACTCGCTTAGCTTAGCTAGCATTCTTTTGAATCTTTACTAAAAAATCTGGCAATTATAAGTCGATTGTTTCTGCCTCTTTCGTGATCAAAATCACACCATCACCCAAAGGTAACAACGTAGAGGTCAAATCCGGATGTTCCATAACCACGCGTAGAAATTCATTCAATTTACGATGGATCGCTCGTTTTCCTCTTGGGATTTCTTCATCTGACAGAAGAATCGTCCCTCCTTGAAAAATATCATCAACCATCAAGACGCCGCCTTTTTTCAATACACGAAGGCATTCAGGCAAGAATTCGATATATTTTGATTTTGCACTATCCATAAATATAAAGTCATACGGACCTGTCAATGTTGGCAAAATATCAGCCGCTTGGCCTTCTAATAATGTCACTCGATCCGTCATCTCTAAACGCTCATACGTTGCTTTCGCTTTTCTGATCATCACGTCAAAGCGATCGATCGTCGTCACATGACCTTCTTTTCCAATGACTTGTGCCATCAGACTAGAGGAAAAACCAATCGCAGCTCCAATTTCAAGTACTTCTTTTGGTTTGATCTGTCCTAATAAAAACTGCAAAAAGACGACCGTCTCATGAGGAATGATCGGCACTTCCGCCGCATGTGCTTCCTCTTCAACTTTCCCCAATTCTCCAGTTAACTGTTTTTGTTTTGTCCGCATAAAATCCAATAACTCTTCTTTTACAACGGGACGATGCATCATTTCATTACGCATACTTCCCCTCCTCTTCCAAACATTATACGAAGAAACCTATCTTTCGACAAGAGGGAGAAGCTGGTAAATAAAAATATGATTATTACATGTCAGAAAAAAAATCAGTTTCTTTCTCTCGACGTTGTTTCAGTTCAAGGTAAGTATGCCAAGCTGTAATGGAGGACAAGCACACAGCGATTCCTAGGAATACCCATTTCATCCAATTGAACGCATGCCGTGAGAACAATAACCCTATGTACGGGATCTTGAATATAGGCGTGCCAATAATATTACGATCTCGTACTGCTTCAACTTCGATTTGCGTTTTTCCATCAGCTTTCGTGTAAAAATACTGGTGTTGATCTTCAATAGCAACGACCCTTCTTGTCACGATATGTTTACCTGAATTTTCATAGTAGGTGATCACATCTCCAACTAAAATCGTATCTGTCTTTCTTTTCTGTACATAGATCAGACTTCCTTCTGCATAAGACGATGCCATCGCTTGGTCATCAATGATATGCGGTGTCAGCCCAAATACTCGAGGGAGCAGCACGACACACAAAATGATTGCTAGAATAACCACTAACGAAATCGAACTGAAAAAAGTTATTTTTTTATAGATAGGCACATTGAACCTCCTTAAGAAACATTTTATTAAATCTATAATATAATAACGAAATTTTTTTGACAATATTAATACTCAGTTTGAAGATTCTCTATAAAAAAATAAACAAGCAAACAAAAAAAACGATAAAAATAGCTAAAAATTGACTGTTAAATGAAAAAAGTTTACTCTGGAATTAGATAATTTATTAAAGGAGATTTGTCTATGGTTATTTTTAATAACGGACGTAATAAAATTATACCATTCTCTATGAAAATCAAATGGAGCGTACTTATTATATTTGCATCGTTATTTATAATAAGTATCGCTTATTTTTTTCATTACCTCTTCACGCCAATCGACAATAAACAAATGTCTCAGATTGATGATTCATGGGTCTATTATTCCGAGCACGATCCTTATTTTCAGTTCGACAGTAACCATATCGACTACATGCCGTCCATCGACAAGAATGAACCATTTATAATGGAAACTACTCTACATAAAGAATTGGCGGATGCCAATCTCTTGATCAAAGGCAATCATCAATGGTTAAGTGTCTCATTAGATGACGCGCTACTCTACAGTCGCTCCAAAGAAAGCGCACGAAACAATCCTGGATTGTCTTTATCGATCATCGATCTACCAGAACCCTATGTAGGAAAGACGTTGAAAATCGTTGTTTCCTCGCCTTATCAAAATTATGCTGGTCTAACACCCAAAGTTTATTTGGGGACCACCAGTCCAATGATCAGCTTCATTTTTTCACAATCGATCCCACAAGTCATCGCGATGATCTTGGCTTTCGTTATCGCCATCGGATTGTTGATCTGGACTAGCTATATTCTCTACAGGCATAATAGATTAGATCGTTCATTATTGATTTTGAGCCTATTTTCTTTCGTGCTTGGATTTGAATCGATTTCGGAAGATATCTTGAGTGGTGTTCTTTTTGAACCAATCGTACATTCGATTTTTTCACACTTATTTGCAATCTTGACTTCTATACTGATTATTTTTTACTATCAGTCCAAAATGACAAACTATCAGAAATGGTATGGTTATTTCTGCTATTTCCAAACATTTGTTTTTGCCAACATCTTACTTTATGCATTATTTTCAGATTTTGAATTACCTGAATTGATGCCCTTTGCTAGTGTTGTTAGTGTTGTAAGCACTCTAGTTACTTCTATAGCAAGTATCGGTGAAGCATATAAACAAAATCGTTTTTTCACTGTATGTAGTCCTTGGATCGTTTTGATCGCTATCTTTCATTGTATGTTTTATATTCAAACTGCCTTAGGGATTGGGCATTCGATCATCAACTGGTCCACGCTCTTATTTGCGATTCTCCTGATTGTTATTGTCGGATACAATATCATGGAGAATATCATGAAAATCGATAGTTACCATAAAGAACGTCTTTTCTTACAAACTAAAACAGATCTGATCGAAACACATTATGCAAAAATCCAAGCACAGATCCAACAAATCGATCAAGCAAAAAATGACTTTGTTGTACAAATGGAAGAACTGAGTCAATTGATTGATACAAATGAACAAGCCGAAGTGAAAACTTACTTAAAACGGATCGTAGACGAAACAAGACGATTGGATTTGTCTCTTTTTCCGACAGGTCACCAACTAACAAATTTGATTTTGGCTAGATATCAAGAAGTCGCTGCTAAAAAGAATATCAAGGTTGATTTTCACACCCACATCCCAGCTTCTTTACCGATCCATGATGAAGATTTCACACAATTACTCATCCATATTTTAGAGCATTCGTTTCGCGAAACACAAGCCATTGAAAATCCTTTGCATCGAGAAATCTATTTATCGATCCAAGAAATCAATTCTCACATCCAGATCCACTGTGAGCACAGTACACACTATGAGAAAAATATTTTTTCCAAACATGTGACAGAAGAATTGATACGACAAGAACAGTATGACTTGATGATGATTCAGACCACGCTCGACAAATACAGCAGCACCTTGGTCCAAGAAAAAGATAAGTGGGTCGATCGCCTAAAAATCAATATACCCTCTAATTAAAAAAGACCTTCAAAAGCAGTCAACAGGCTGTTTTTGAAGGTCTTATAATCTATTTCAGATTGTCGGGTCTGGGATATTGGCTATTCGTCAGCTTATCACCCTACAACCGAATAAATGATGTTCCAGAAGCGGACATTCAACATTAAACTAAAAATTGTAAAATACGAAAAACTATTTTTCAATTTTCTATCTTACTTCCTAGGTCAAGACGCTTCTGTCACAACCTTATTTAGTACAATAACTCCAATAAATCTTGTGCTTCGATTGCACCAAAATACTTCTTGATATCGATCGTTTCCACTGCTTCTTGTAAAGTAGCTTTGTCATACTTTATACCTGTCAACACTTGTTCAACATCTTTGATATCTCCTAGACCAAAGAAATCGCCGAAGATTTTTACATCCTCGATTATCCCTTCTGAGACATTCAGATGTACCTCGATCGACCCAATCGAAAAGCGTTTTTGGCGTGAAAAGTTGAAATCTGGTGATTTTCCATAATTCCAATCCCAATTTCGATAATACTGCTCAGAAATTTGATTGATTTTTTCCCAATCTTTTTCTGTCAATTCATAGGTCTTTACGTCTTCTACTGAAGATACGCCGAAAATTTTCAAAAGAATGTCTTCACGAAATTCTTCGGTTGTCATCCCTTGTTTTTCCTCAGGTAAGAATGGTTTGATATTTGTAACTCGTGAACGAATCGATTTGATTCCTTTGGATTCGATTTTTTCTTTTTTCACTTTCAGCGCATTGACTACCTCATCAATGTCTGAATCGAACATGATCGTTCCATGTGCAAACATTCGACCATTTGTAGCATACATAGCATTCCCTGAAAACTTCAAGCCATCGATTACCAGGTCATTACGTCCTTTTAATTCGGCACCTGAAATACCTAATTCGTGTAACGCTTGGATGATTGGTTTAGTCACCTTCGCAAAGTCACGGAACGAATCCCCATCATCTGGCATGATGAAACTGAAATTCAAGTTACCAAAATCATGATATACTGCTCCACCACCGCTTAAACGACGTACCACATGGATGCCATGTTCTTCAACATATTCACGATTGATTTCTTCGATCGTGTTTTGATTTCGACCAATAATGATTGACGGTTCATTGATGTAAAAAAGCAAGATTGGTTCTTCTAATGGCATCTCTTGCAGTAAAAAGGTCTCGATTGCTAAATTTACTCTTGGATCATGGTTTTCATTTGGTACAAAAATCATTCTGCTCGTCCTCCTATATATCAAACACTTTATCGACTTCAGCTAAAGCAACTTCGATTTCTTCTCCAGCCGCTTCTTTTGCTTCATTCTCTAATTGTGTTAGGTCACCGAATTGTGGCAAGTGTGTCAAAACCAGTTTTTTGACTTTTGCCGCTTTTGCGATCTCTCCGGATTCTTTTGAAGTGAAATGCGCTTTGTGTCGCTCATTTCCTGCAAAAAGATACGTGTCTGCCAAAAAGAGATCCGCGTCTTTAGCGAAGGGAATAAAACTCTCTAAATAGCCAGAATCTCCTGTAAAAACAAGTACTTTTCCGGTGGCTCTTTCGACAATACGCATGGCATAACAAACCACTGGATGAATCGTTTCCAAGAACGTGATCGAAAATGGTCCGACTTCAAGTTCTTGGGTTGGATCATATGACACTCCTTGGGACACTCCTGGCATCGTCAATTGTTCAAAATGACTGGCATCTTTCGTATGTCCATAGATTGGTAATAGCTTTTCCTGATCTCTGTTTGGATGCAATTGCCATTCATATTGCAAAACACCTAGATCTGCGATATGGTCATGATGATAATGGCTGATGATCACAGCATCTAAAGCAAGCGGATCAAGATGGTCTTCCAATTTCACAAGCGTTGCGCTCCCTGCATCAATCAACAAATTAAATTGATCAGCTTGCAACAGATAACTCGTCGTTCCTTGTTTTTTATAAGGATATGCACCTAAGCAACCTAAAACGGTTAATTTCATGACTGATTCCCCCTCAAAAACTTATGCTACCACAATTTCTTATTTTCATAAGAAAAACTGCTTATTCGAAGTGAAAGTATTCCATTGGGCTGCCTTTTTCAATACGAGCTTGTTCGTAAAATTGTGCAATCGACACATTGACATAAGCAATTACCCAAAGTAAACCAAAGAACAGCGCAATAAATCCGAGAATATACCAACCAATAAATGAAAGTTGTAGAAGAAGATAGGTCCCAATACGATCTTTCAATAAAAACCAGGCATATTTCAAACTTTGGATAACTGTCAGTTTCGGATAGTCAAACTTTGTCCAAGCAGCAAATTGGAATAATCCTGCAACGATCGTCATCACAAATAGCGACACGAAGAATAGTAAAGTTGTAAAGACTGCAAAACTCAGATCAATCGTAAAATCATTTATCATCCCTTGCGGTGATGCATTTCCATTAAAAAGTAGATTGATATACGTATTGAATCCGCCAATCAAAAAACTAGGCAAAAGTATAATCCCGTTGATTAACCAATTAAATACGGTATTTAAAAGATTGATAAGCAGAATCGGTACAAAATATTCTTTTTGAAAAACAGCAAATAACAGATTGGATTTTGCTCGCCCACCTCTGACCACAACTAATGAGATATAATAGACCCCATAAGTAAACGCAAAAATCAATACGTGTTGGAGCAAAAAATTGAGTATGTTTGCCTGTGTGCTATCTGTTGGGAAGATACCTACAAAAAGCTGCTGGATGATCAACCCAATAAAGACTGAAAGGAAAATGATCCAAGCATTGATCCCCCACTGTCCTTCTAAAGATGCTCGGGCTTTTTTTCGATATTCAGAAACATTCTTCATTACTCATAACTCCTGATTTCTGCTACTTTTTCACTATCCAAACGTTTGACTACTTCAGTAACTAACTTCACTGTATTGAAGTAATCTTCTTCATGGATGATCGATGTATGTGAATGCAGATAACGAACGGGTACCGTGATTGCAATAGATGGCACACCATTACGTGACACATGCATTTGGCCCGCATCTGTTCCCCCACCGGTGATGACAGTATATTGGAATGGAATAGCCATTTCTTCTGCCACTTGGATCACAAAATTCAATAATTTTTTATGTGGGATCATCGAAGCATCGAAAATCAAGATTTGTGGTCCTTTACCTAAAACTGAATCTGCCTCTTTCGGTGTCATCCCTGGTGTATCTCCAGCAGTACCTGTATCTAAAGCAATCGCAATGTCAGGGTCGACCAAATGAGTACTTGTGCGCGCACCTCTTAAACCAACTTCTTCTTGTACATCACTTCCAGCAAATAAGACATTCGGATGTCCTTCTTTTGCTAGATTTTCAAGTACACGTAAAGAAACAGCTGTCCCAATACGATTGTCCCATGCTTTTGCTAACAAGAATTTTCCATCATTCATTCGACGATATTCAATATAAGGAGTGACCATATCACCAGGACGAATGCCCCATTCCGTCGCTTCTTCTTTGCTTGTCGCCCCGATGTCAATAAACATATCTTTGATATCATAAGGTTTGTTACGAACTTCAGCAGTCAAGACATGTGGTGGTTTTGAACCAATCACGCCATGGATGATTTTTCCCTCTTGGGTCTTGATTTCTACTTGTTGTGCCAACATGACTTGGCCCCACCAACCACCAAGTGTTTGAAATTCAATAAATCCTTTATCTGTGATCTTTGTAACCATAAAACCAACTTCATCCATATGTCCGGAGATAAATACTTTAGGGCCCTTGCCAGAATCATGTTTTGCGATGATACTACCTAGACCATCGTAAAAAATATCATCTGTGAACTGCTCTGCATATTTTTTATAGACTTTTCGTACCTCTTCTTCATTTCCTGGTACGCCACGCGCAGTTGTTAAATCAATCAATAATTGTTCTTCATTTTTATTCAAACGCTTTCCCTCTTTTCCATACTTAATAGTAGAATTATATCATTGTTCACTGATTTTTGGGCAGCATATTTGTTTGATTTATGCAGTCATATTATAACACCAGTCTTCTTTTGAATCTGCTAACATCTAAAAAACAACCCATAACATCCCCTCTATTGGGACGTTACAGGTCATTCCTCGAATTTCTTCATTCGTCTTTTATTTTGGTTCCAATGTATCGTTTATTTTTCTGGTAGTGTATCTGGGGTTTGTAATTGCCAATCCTTACTATAGAAAGCAGCATCCATTTGATAATGAGACATCGGTTGCTTCTCTTCTAGGAAAGGTTGGATATACTGATCTGCAGTCAACCAGCCTTGCCACCCAAGATGGATCGTATCTTCCATAAAGTAGGGAACATTAGCCATTTTGGTTAAATCTGCGATGTGTTGAAATCCTTGTTTCTTTAATTGATACCTGATTTTTTTAGCAAATCCTTGCAACATTTCTTGAGACAAACCGGTATAATCACTCCACTTTTCATTCACTGGCGGAAGAATGAATAATGCTTCAGTATGTTCATTTGCTAGTTGCTGCAATAATAATTGAAAATCAGAATATTCCTTTGAAAAACTATAATCCCAGTCTTTCTGTGAGTCTTTCAACTCAGCTAAATGGTGTTTGATTCGGGTATTGTAGAAATCATCTTTTAGAGCAAAAGGATTATTCTTAGTTTTACTAGCACCAATCTGCGTAGCGAGCTTATTTAGTTGTTCTTTTTCATAGCTAGTCGGTAATGGTTTAGTCGCTTGATCGATCTGTTTTTGTTTATCCGTCAAACCAATCCCACTAAATAATTCATCCTCACGCTTCAAGATGTTCCATTTATCTTCCAAGCCTGCTAATTCTTTATCATTGGGTTTGATTCCTTTTTGTACTGTACTTAAAATCCGCGTGATGTCTTCATCTTTCGAAACGATTGAAAAACTTAATAAACGTCGCGCGAAATAGCGATCTGAAGCAGTCACTTTTTTTATTGAAAACAGCCAATCCAATGTCTGTAACTCTGAATAGTGGGTACTGAAATAGTCTTCCTTCACCCCGTCTTTTACGAACCACTGAGGAGACACGATGACCACTACTTTTTTATTTCTGAGATCCTTACTAGCTGAGCGCATCATCATGAACTGGCTCAGCGATTGAGTCCCAGGGGCACCTAATAAAAATGGTTCGTAGCTCCGTTGATATTTCTGGGCTAAAACAGAAGGATGAAAGGGACTGATCCTACTCAATTCACTCGAACCAAGAAAAGGCACATACTTTTTTTCAGCAAAAGCTGTATTTTTGATTACATCCCCTCGTAAGACGTTGTCTGACATCGAACTGGCTGCTCTATGAATGATTTCTGGGTCAGCTACATTCACGCGATAGGATGAAGTGAAAAAAATCGCAATCAGTATAAACGCAAGTATCACTGGACCAAAAATCGCAAACAGCTTTTTCTTCATCATTATCCCTTCAATTCGTTGACTTGATCAATGATTTTGTTTGGTGTTGCCCATTCTTCCCGATCAAATTCTGATACAGGAACTTGTACATCAAGCTGTCCATCCAGCTCAACTAATAATTGAACAGATCCTAGTGAATCCAATAAACCTTCACCAAACAAATCGATTTCTTTATTTTCTTTCACTTCATCTGTACCTGTAATCTCTGCTAAAATCGTTAAAACTTGTTCTTCCATATCTATTCTCTCCTTTAAACTCGTCATTTATTTAAAAAATAGTTGATCTAAAAATCCTGAAAAAATCAATAAGCTAGCACATACTGCTTGAAACGTCATGAAAACAGAAAATGCGTGGGTCAAGCGATTGGAAGGAAGTTTTTTCTTCCGTTTTTTCTTATAGCGAATCCATGAATCTGTCACACAAATCAGCGTTGCATGATAGATACCATACAAAATGTAGTACCATGTCAAACCGTGCCAGACACCCATCAATAGAAACAATGCAAAGTATCCGATATTTGAAGTCACGATCTTACTCTTGAACCATTTTTTCTTCATCAAGAAGAACATCAACCGCATATACACGTAATCTCTGAACCAGAAGGACAAAGACATATGCCAACGATTCCAGAACTCTTTGATGTTCCAAGCTAAAAATGGTTTGTTGAAATTGATCGGGGTATCATAGCCCATCAAATAACTCGTACCAACTGCAAACAAACTATAGCCAGCAAAATCGAAAAAGAGATACAAACTATAGACATACATGTAACCCAATAGCCACCATGAGATTCCGCCATGAGCCAAGGCACCTTTTGATACGATGGGTAACAGTACCTGTCCGAGATAATGACCGATGATGAATTTGTATAAAAAACCCATAAACAAATGATGGACCCCTTTTTCCAACATTTCCAGATATTGTTCCTTTGTTGGTGGTTGGAGCTGATCTTTTTCAAATCTTCGATAACGATCGATTGGTCCTGAAGAAATGGTTGGAAAAAACAACAAGAACTGAATATAACGGTAAGGATGATAGGTTTTGATCATACCGTCTCTCATTTCCATGATCATTTGTACCGATTTGAATGTTAAATAGGAAATACCCAGAAAACTAAGCAGTGATCCCTTACCAGATGTTAGAAATGGTGTGACTTTCGTAATTGCTAAAGGTAGAATTGCTAGAACTACCGCTAGATAAAACCATACACTCTGATTTCTTTTTTTTCGATAAGTGAAATAACACCAAACAAGTATACTTTGCCAGACCACATAGCCAATCAAAGCAAGTCCTTGTTGCCAATACGTTCCTCCAAAGCTGATGAACAAGAAAAAGAAAGTTACAAGAACTTGATAAGTTCCTAAACGTTTCTGGAAAAATAGTAGAGAAAAAATGATTGGCGCTAACGCAAAACTCAGTAATAGAAAATAATACGGCTCCGCATAAGGAATCATATGTGGGAGACTCATCACCTATTCACCTCAGCTGTCAATGCTTTTCGATCAATTTTCCCATTGTTCGTTTGTGGAAATTGGTCAATAAACGCCACTTTTTGTGGGATCATATAGTCCATTAGAAAATCGGTCAACCTTTGTTTGATCGAACGTATCAACTGATAATTAGTATCCGGAATCGCTTGGTTCAGTACAACAAACGCCACTAATTGTTGGACTTTCGACCCTTGATATTTGGGAACAACGATTGCTTGATTGATTCGTTCATCTTTAAGCAACGCATGTTCAATATCACCTAATTCAATGCGGTAGCCATGTAATTTCACCTGTTGATCGATTCTTCCCTCAATAAAAAGCAATCCGTCCTCTGCTAAATATCCTGCATCTCCTGTTCGATAGTTTTGATGCCCAGTTACTTGAAAGAACACTTCCTTCGTTTTTTCAGGATTGTTCAAATAGCCTTTTGACACGCTAGGACCAGTAATCAAAATCTCGCCACGATCACTTGCGCCATTTTTCAAAATAGATACGGTCGTATCGGACTTAACATAGCCAATTGGTAATCGTTCATACGTAGCTAATACTTCTCTTGTGATCAATATACTAGAGATGGCTACTGTCGCTTCTGTCGGCCCATACGTGTTGAAAATTTTGGCTGAAGGAAACCGTTCGAGTAACGCTTGCGCCGTTTTCTTCGTCAATTCCTCGCCACAGAAAATGAACGTAGCCAGCTCTGGTAAATGCCCCTCGTCAAAAGATGCGTCCATCAAGCAAATATCGACAAACGAAGGAGTCGATACCCAGATGTCCAGTTTTAATTGTGGTAAAATAGCAAATAATTTTTGAAAATCTTGGACGTTTTCCTTGAATAAAGGCTTGATGATCCCACCAGAAACTAATGCTGGATACAAAGTGAACACAGATAAATCAAAAGAAAAAGGTGCTTGTGCTAAAAAAGCTTGTCCCTCTTTGATTGGAAAGTCGCGCAAGACCCAATCGACAAAGCTCACCAAGTTATCATGACTGATTTGCACGCCTTTGGGTTCTCCTGTGGTGCCCGAAGTAAAAATAAGATAAAAATTTTCATCACCTTTCACTACATGCTCAAATGGATAACCAACTATCGAGGCGATGATCGAGCGTAAACAATCTTTTTGGATGATTGGTATATCTGTCCCAATCTCCCAGTCACTTAAACTAATGATCATACTAGGTTGTGCGACACGTAAAATCGCTTCGATCCGCTCCTTCGGTGTTTGGGCATCAATCGGTAGATACGCATGTCCTGCTTTCACTGCGCCTAAGAATGATACCACCATCTCAAACTCTAGATTGCCGAACACGACGATTGGCCCCTTCGTAGTCAAACGCTTCTCTAAGTAATAGCCTAATGCATCTGAGGAGTGCTTCAGTTCTTGATATGTGTGTTGCTCCTCTGCTGTCTGATATGCGATTCTATCTGGGTCTGCTATTCCCCAAAAATCGATCGCAGCCACGATTCCTTTTTTCTTCATCGTTTCCCTCCTAGAATTCGTTATATATAAATGTTCCACCTTGAATATTTTTGTAATGATACAAATAAATGAGTAATAATAGTATCGTCGAATAAACAAGGGTTCGAAGCATAAAAGTTCGCCAATATCGAACCTGTGGTTGCTGCCACCATTGTTTCATCTCTTTTTCCTCCTATTTAGATCCTTAGTCAAATTCTACTCATTCTATCCACAAAAAAACATTTGTTTTACTAACAGAATGCGCTTTACAGCTAACAGTTTTGTCACTAACTAAAGAGAACAAAAAAAGAGCCGTACGAAAATAAATTCGTACAACTCGATTCTGTCCTTCGTTCAGCTAGAATAAGATCCCCTTTTTGCTCTATTTTTCTTATTCCTCAATGATCCGACAATATAAACGACTAGTCATAAAGTAAAAGAGTAGGTAAATGACGATCAATAAGCCACAGACAAAGTATGCCAACCAATAGTCTGCCCCTTCTACATATTGAGAAAACACATTGATGGCAAATACTGCATGAGTGATGCCCAAAATCATTGGTGGAAAAAACATCAACGCATTTTGTTTATAGATCATCCGATTTGTTTTGCGTTGAGCAATCCCTAATTTTGTTAGCAATTGATAATTGGTTCGTTCAATTTCAGCTTCGGATAATTGTCGCACCATCAAGATACTACCGGTTGCGATGATCACGATCATTCCAACAAAAAGGGCAACAAAGATATTGATCCCAATTTGGCGGTCGATGGCACGCAACCTAGGATAGCGCGCATTATAATTCAAACGTGATGTTTGTCCTGTCAATTTATTTTCTGAATATTCGTTTTCCTCTTCTTTAGAAGCATCTGTATGGATCGTCCCAACTATTCCTTGGTCAGTAATCTCATAACTATAATAAATCGTGTGTGTCCAATTAGTAGCTACTTCTTTATTTAATCGTTCGGTCATTTTTTCTTGATTACCGCCAGTCACATTCCAATTGATGATCTGATATTCTAATCCAGTGACACGGTCAAAGACTTCTTGAGCAACGACCAATGTCGGTCCATAATAGGTCATGCCCTCATCTCCTAAAAATCCAGGAAGAACCTGTTGGATCAAAAGTTCTTGTTTATCCGGCAGATAGATCTTTTTCCCATAACTGGAAAAATTACGAAACATCGTTTCTACTGAATCTAACATAATTGCATGGTCTTTCTCTGTAAGTTTGATGTTTGGCAGACTAGGCTTGATTTTGCGAAAGGCGCGGTATTCTTTTTCTGAAATCAAATTGACTGGCTTGATTTCATTGCCACCAGATACCGAACCGATACTCAGGTTATAATAGCTCCCTACTACTTTGTAATGAAAGACTAATTCGTCGCTGATTTTCTGATTCTCTTCTGTTAAGATCGGTCGCAGTTTATCTGCCGTTTGAGTATCTAATTGATAAGAAACAGGCGCATCAATTTCCTCACGATGAGCAATGAGCGTCGAGATTCCAATCATTCCGCCGATCATTGCCAAAGATAGGCCAATAACTAATGTGATCAACGAATTCATTCGCCAGCCTTTTAACAGATGGATTTGTGTATTCCCAATCAACAAAAAATTGGTTCCCCGGTACTTAAATCTCGATTCACTCAACAAATGGAGCAGTAATCGAAAAGAATAACGAAAGAACAGGTAGGTCCCTAATATGCAGACAAACAATATTGAAAAGGGAAAAGCAATCATCAATCCTAGATTGACTTTTTTTTCAAATAGCTGGCTAATTGTTTCTCTGAAGTTCAATGCCGCGAAATAGCTGCTAGAAATCATCAATACTCCGATCACGCCCAATAAACGATGCCTTGTGCGAATACGCAACATTGAACTTTCCACTTGTTCTCTTTCCCCAAAACTACGATTCATGGGATAACTCCAAATCTTCCATAGTGAATAAAGAGAAACTGCCGAAAGAATAACAAAAAATACCACAACGGTTTCAAAAATGGACGGGATAGAAATAAAAAAACGACTAGTAATGTCCATCTTCATCATTCGTACTAAAATCATTTGAAACAATTTTGAGAAAATACTTCCCAATAAAATCCCTAACATACAAGCAAAAAAACCAATGGTCATCGTTTCCAACACATAGATTGATGAAATCTGGAATTTGCTGATTCCGAATAATTGATAGATCCCAATCTCTTTTTGTCTCCGATTGAGAAAAAAGCGATTAGCACTGAGTACGAAAAAGAGTAAGACAACAGTAATGATCCAACTACCAAGCTTTAAAATATTATCTATCGAAACATCTTGACTTGCCCTTCGAATCAGTGATTGGTCATAGGTCATCGCGCTAAATGAGTAATAGATCATCGTCGATAAGGTCAAACTGAAGAAATAGACAAGGTAGCCCCTTGATTGTTTTAAAAAACTTTTTGCGGCTAATTTATAAAGCATTGATTTTACCGCCTCCTCCAATCGTCGCCTGCATATCGATGACTTTTTCAAAGAATTCTTTTCTCGTCCCACGGCGGATCACTTCTGAAAAAATCACTCCATCTTTGATAAATAAAATACGGTTGCAATAACTAGCTGTATAAGGATCATGTGTCACTAATAAGATCGTTGATTTTTCAACTTCGTTCACTGTTTTTAAATAATTCAACAATTCTGTTGCTGATTTTGAATCCAATGATCCGGTTGGTTCGTCTGCGAAAATCACCTCTGGTTCTACTACTAAAGCTCTAGCTGCCGCAATGCGTTGTCTTTGTCCAACTGACATTTCATCAGGATAACGTTTTAGTAATTCTTCGATCCCCAAAAGCTGGGCAACATGTAAAACTCTTCGGTCCATTTCATCTTTCGCCATATTTTCAACAGCCAAAGGAAGTAAAATATTATCTTTACCATTCAATGTATCAATAAGATTGAACGTTTGAAAGATAAAGCCAATTTTTTTTCGTCTGAAATCACTCAATTCATGTTTTTTCATTTTTGTGATTTCATTTCCTTGGATCATCACACTACCCATCGTCGGTAGATTGATCGTTGATAAGATATTCATCAGAGTAGTCTTTCCCGCTCCACTCGGCCCCATGATCCCAATAAACTCTCCTTCTTCAACTGAAAAAGAAACATTGTCTAATACTTTGACCGGTGATTTACTACTTCCATAACTTTTACTTAAATGTTTTACTTCGATTATTTTACTCATGCTAGTCCTCCACCTTTATCCTTAATTGAATAGTAGCACATCCTTTCCCTTTTTTCCCTTTTGATTTTGTCACCTGATCACTCACGCAAATTATCCTGGAAATTTTTTTATTCAATTTTTTTATTCAAAAAAAAATAATTCGTATTTTTCAAAAGCTGATACTGCACGTTTTCACTTTTTTTCACAAGATAATATACACCATATATAGTATACTCATTCAATTATACAGCGATAAAACACTATATGTAGCAGATAATTAGTTGCTCCTTTCTTCAATTTGTTTTATGATAGACAAGAACTATTTTTTGTAGGAGCTGAAGAAAATGAAACGAACAGATCAAGAAATGGCTGTGCTAGACAAACAGCCTGAAACCAAAAAAATGACTGTCATCAAACGCGATGGACGCGAGGTACCATTTGATGAACAGAAAATAAATGCCGCACTGATCAAAGCAGAAAAGAAAATTCACGGTTCCTTATCTCCTATTACGTACGAAAAGATCCAATCAATCGCAGAACTTGTGATCAAAGAAATCAAAGATCGCTTCGCAAATAACGTAAAAATCTATGAGATCCAAAACATCGTTGAACATATCTTGTTAGAAAAAAACGAATATGCCTTAGCAGAAGAATATATCCATTATCGAACAAAACGTGATTTTGCACGTAGTAAAGCAACTGACATCAACTTTTCGATCGAGAAACTGATCAATAAAGACCAAAGTGTTGTCAATGAAAATGCGAACAAAGATAGTAATGTATTCAATACGCAGCGTGACTTGACTGCTGGCATCGTTGGGAAATCGATCGGATTGAAATTACTTCCACCGCATATTGCCAACGCCCATCAAAAAGGCGATATCCATCATCATGATCTCGATTACCATCCGTATACACCAATGACAAATTGCTGTTTGATCGACTTCAAAGGTATGTTGAACAACGGGTTTAAAATTGGAAATGCAGAAGTCGAATCACCAAAATCGATCCAAACAGCAACGGCACAGATTTCACAGATCATTGCCAATGTTGCATCTAGCCAATATGGCGGATGTTCTGCCGATCGCACAGATGAATTGCTTGCTCCTTTTGCACAATTAAATTACAAAAAACATTTAATTGATGCCAAAGAATGGATCGACACACCCGAACGGCAAGAAGCCTATGCAAAAGCAAAAACCAAAAAAGATATTTTTGATGCCATGCAAAGTTTGGAATATGAGATCAATACACTTTTCACTTCCAACGGACAAACGCCTTTTACTTCACTCGGCTTCGGTCTAGGTAAAAATTGGTTTGAACGAGAAATCCAAAAAGCGATTTTACAAATCCGAATCAATGGATTAGGCAGTGAGAAACGGACAGCGATCTTCCCAAAATTGATATTTACACTAAAAGACGGAATCAATCTTAAACCAACTGATCCAAACTATGACATCAAACAATTAGCCTTAGAATGTGCCACAAAAAGAATGTACCCAGATATTCTAAATTATGACAAGATCGTTGAATTGACAGGAAGCTTCAAAGTACCAATGGGCTGTCGCTCCTTCTTACAAGGTTGGAAAGACGAGAACGGTGAAGAAGTGAATGTCGGAAGAATGAATCTAGGTGTGGTTACGTTGAACTTGCCGCGGATCGCCTTAGAAGCAGACGGTGACCAAGAAAAATTCTGGCAATTACTTTCAGATCGCTTGTCGATCATGAAAGATGCCTTAGTTTATCGTGTCGAACGTTGTAAAGAAGCGATTCCAGCAAATGCACCGATCCTTTACATGTATGGTGCATTCGGTAAACGAATATCTCGTACAGATGCCGTAGATGAATTATTTAAAAATCGTCGAGCAACTGTTTCATTAGGCTACATCGGACTTTATGAAGTCGCTGCTTCTTTCTTTGGCGGTGAATGGGAAAATAATGCTGAAGCCAAAGACTTCACTCTAGATATCGTGAAAAAACTAAAAGCCAATGCAGACGCTTGGGGAAATGAATATGGCTATCACTTCAGCGTATATTCCACACCAAGTGAAAGCTTGACGGATCGTTTTTGCCGTTTAGATACAGAGAAATTCGGTATCGTTGAAAATATCACAGATAAGGAATATTACACTAACAGTTTCCACTATGATGTGCGTAAAAATCCAACGCCATTTGAAAAGCTTGAATTTGAAAAAGACTATCCAAAATACTGTTCTGGTGGCTTTATCCATTACTGTGAATACCCAGTATTGCAACAAAACCCTAAAGCATTAGAAGCTGTTTGGGACTTTGCCTATGACAAAGTAGGCTATTTAGGAACCAATACACCGATCGATCATTGCTACCAATGTGGTTTTGAAGGAGATTTCCAACCAACTGAACGTGGCTTTGAATGCCCAGAATGCGGCAATCACGATCCAAAATCATGTGACGTAGTCAAACGAACATGCGGCTATCTAGGAAACCCACAAGCCCGCCCAATGGTCCACGGCAGACACAAAGAAATCTCATCACGCGTGAAACATATGAAGTAAGGTTGTGAAAGAAGCGTTTAGCACTGAGTAATAAGACAGAAAAATCAAAAATAGTTCTTTCATTTTAGATTTTTTTGACTTATTACCGAAGTGTTGCTTCTTGAACACCGTAGATAAGGTTGTGATAAAAGCGTCCTGACCTGAGCAGTAAGATGGTAAATCAGAAAATAGCTTCTCATATTTTTTGATTTTTCAGCTTAGTGTTGAAGGTCAGCTTTTCGAACACCGTAAATGAGGTTGTGAGAAAGTCGTTCAACTCCAAGTCATATGAGAGATAGCATCCCTTCCTCTGGCTATTTTCTTATGTCTCCTACGACCGTCAAGAATTTTTTATAACGGATACCATTTTATAATGAAAGAAGTTTTACTATGAGAAATCCTAAACCTAAAGAATGGCTGGCTCAAGATTATAGTCATGACTATATCGCCGATTATAAACCGTTCAACTTTGTGGATGGCGAAGGTGTTCGTAATAGCTTATATGTAAGTGGCTGTTTATTTGCCTGTGAAGGTTGTTTTAACAAAGCCGCTCAGAATTTCCGTTACGGCAAACCATTCACTCCAGAACTGGAAGAACAGATCATGGCTGATCTACGTAACGATTACGTCCAAGGATTGACACTCTTAGGTGGTGAACCTTTTTTGAATACGAATGTTTGCCTACGTGTAGTTGATCGAATCCGGCAAGAATTTGGTCACAGCAAAGACATCTGGTCTTGGACCGGTTATACCTTCGATGAATTATTACAAGATTCGGAAGATAAATTAGAACTGCTCTCGAAACTCGATATTCTTGTTGATGGCCGTTTTGAATGGTCAAAAAGAGATTTCAAATTACAATTTCGTGGAAGCAGCAATCAGCGTATCATTGACGTGCAACGATCGCTTGCTGAAAAACAAGTCGTCATCTGGGAAAAATGTACAGATGCTACGCAAACATATGAGCAAATAAAAAAACAAGAACTGATTTAACTATACTCAGTTTTGATTGAACACAATAAAGAATGCTCCATCTAAAAGACCCAGACAGAAGTGAATTCCGCTTTTGTCTCAAAGTCTAAGATGGAGCATTCTTTATTCTATTTCTGGTTCTATCGCTTGCGTTTCCCACAAAGGTAACACAATATTCTCATAAGTCATCGGATCTAAATTCGTCAGTGTGATACCTAATAAACGAATCCCCTTCTCTATCCCTAAAATCTCTTCCCATATCAGACTAGCTTGATAAAACAGTGCTTCTTTTTTATAGACATATTCTGGTAATGTCACTCGCTTCGTTACTGTAGAATAATCGGTATAACGGACCTTCAAGACAACTGTTTTTCCATGTTTCTGAACACGCCGGAGAGAATCTTCCACTTTCTCAGCCAGCTGACGTAACTGACCAAGAACTTCTTCTTCTGTTCTTAGTGGTTGTCCATACGTATGCTCTTTCCCAACTGACTTACGCTCTCGGGTAACATTGACCGGCGAATCATGGATACCTCGTACTTTTCGATACAACGAATACCCCATTTTACCAAACTGTTGGATCAACATCATTTCAGTACATTGATACAGATCTTCTCCTGTAAAAATACCTAATTCATGCATTTTAGGAACAGTTTTCTTGCCGACACCATGAAATTTTTCGATTGGTAATGCTTTTAAGAAATCGACAGCTTCTTCGGGGGTGACGACCGTCATTCCTTTAGGTTTTTGAAAATCTGATGCAAGTTTCGCTAAAAATTTATTATAGCTGACACCAGCCGAACAAGTCAGATGCACCGTTTGCCAAATATCAAGTTGAATCATTCGGGCGATCTTAATCGCTGATTTACAATTGATTTTATTATTCGTGACATCTAAATAAGCTTCATCAATACTAACTGGTTCGACTAAGTCTGTATAGCGATAAAAAATCTCCCTGACTTCTTTTGATATCTCACTATATTTTTGGTGGTCTCCCGGTTTGAAAATCGCTTCTGGACAAAGTTCATAGGCTTTTTGGGCACTCATTGCTGAATGGATGCCGAACTTACGTGCTTCATAGTTAGCCGTCGTCACTACCCCACGCCCGCCAGTATCACTGGGATGTCTGGCGATCACTAAGGGTTTTCCACGAAGTTCAGGGTGATCTCGTTCTTCAACGGACGCGAAAAAAGCATCCATATCGATATGAATGATTTTTCTAGACGTATCATTATGTAAAGGAAACTGTAATTCCATCAGACTCACCCCACTATCATTATACACGAACTTTTGTTCCCTTTCAAGAAAAGATCTTTCCTTAAATCCTGTGAATACGCGCTGTCTTTTCTTTGGCACACGTCTCTATTTGTGCAAGTCTACTTATTCGTTTGGACATGCTCAATATTAAATAACAATTCTTATGATTTTAAAACATCATTATATTATGCTATTATCTGTTTGTAAAAGACTGGCCAGTCTTAATTAAAATTAATGGAGAGTATCCATGTTAAATAACTTAAAAAATAACGTTAGCCCCGTTTTAGAAAAAGAGTTTTAAAAAATCGATCAGTTCAGAACTAAATTCTTAAAAAAAAATTTGACAAGAACTACTCCCGATAATACTCTACCATCCAATCATATTGTGAGTACTTCTGATATTTTTACTTTGACTCCTGATAGTGCAAAAAAAATTGTCAGCAAATCAAATGTCCTGATGTTCAGACTCTCAAACTATTGACTGGAACGCCAGATTTTCTATTTGAAAATGAGTTAACAACCGAAGATGAACGCTTCAAAGTACTACCAGATATCAATTTAAAAGAAAACCGTACAAGTCAAAATCTATGTACTGTTCTAAAAGCTTATGTATATGGTAATTCTAATGATGCTCAGGTGTACGAGGAAATGTTGAATCGCTTTATCTTCCCTATGACTCTCCAGCATTATGGCAGCAAGGAGCAAAATCTCACAATCAAAGAAAACACTAGTTTTGTGATTGATTCTGGCGATACGGTCTCCCTTTCTTTTAAGTCGGTGACATTAGAAAAGAACGCTAGTCTCGTTTGTGCACACACATGTCCACTTTCAAACTGAACAGATGACTCAATTGGAGCATACTTCCTTGAATAATGGAATTGTCGTCATTGGGATACATGGAGGAAATAGCGGGAATGGCGGGAATGGAGCAGCTGGAGCAAACGGCGGAAACGGTGGTTCCGATATTAATAAAAAATTGGGTGGAAATGGGACTGAGGGTGCAGATGGCTCTCCCGGAACAGAGGGTGGCAACTCATCTGAATGTAAGTTTTATATCAAAAAACTTACAGGAGATACTCCTTTTGGCAGCTATGGTGGGAATGGTGGAAATGGTGACAGTGGCGGAGACGGCGAAGCCTCAAAGAGCTGCACGGATGGCGGAAACGGTGGAAACGGAGCAAAAGGTGGAAATGGCGGAAAATGGTGGTAAAAGTGGAAACGGAGCAAATATAGTTATCTATATAGAGGAAGGAGTGGAATATATTCTTACAGGTACACATGACGTTTCCCCTGGACAAGGTGGAAATGGCGGTGCTGCTGGAAAAGGCGGGTCTAAGAAAAGTGATGGCAAGCCGGGCTCACCGGGAACAAGTGGCAGTGCTGGAAAAAGTGGTAGCGCTGGGCAAGCCGGGCAAAGCGAGAATATCTCTATTTTACCTTATCGTGATCCTGTAGATTAATCCGGTTAACCCTTCTTATATCACTTAGATGCAGTCAAACGAACAAGCTGTCGAAATAATTTCTGCATCAAAAAAGAGTGGAATCATCGCAGTAAACTAAATAGCTGTATTGTTCCCTTCTACTCTTTTCAAAATACGAAAACTATAATTTAAGAAATGATTCATCAATAATAAGCGGAGAGACGAAAATCTAAACCTGATTTCCGTCTCTCCGCTTCATTTATCTAGAATAGTTGATGTAGCTTGTTCTTCTTATTTCGTTTAATTATCCAATTCATGGAACTGACGATAAACTTCTTGTTTCTTGATTCCGTTTTTGACTGCAATCGTTTTGATTGCCGCATTCGGTTTTTCTCCTTGATCGATCAATTGTTGTACTTGTTCTTTCAAGCTACCTTGAAGCTGTTCAGTTGGAACTATTTCCTCGTTGCTTCCCTCAACAAGTAAACAGCATTCTCCCTTGATCGGCTGTTTTTCTAAATAACCAAGTAATTCTTCGATGTCTCCGCGTAGGTATTCTTCATGGATCTTCGTCAATTCTCGACAAAGCACCACTTGACGATTGCCGAACACTTCCAACATGTTAGTCAACGTTGCGGCTACGCGATAAGGTGATTCGTAAAAAATCAATGTTGCTTTCTGTGCGACAAGAGATGCTAGTATGTCCTGTTGTTCCTTTTTCTTTCTAGGTAAGAAACCATAGAATAAAAATGGTTGCGGAACAAGCCCAGAGGCAATCAATGCGGTTATACCCGCTGTAGGACCTGGCAATGCTACAACTGGGATATCTTCTTTGATACAAGCAACAACAAGCTCATGTCCAGGATCACTGATAGATGGCATGCCCGCATCGCTTACTTGTGCTATCGTTTTTCCTTCTTTTAGCCAGTCGATCAATTGAGGAATACGTTCTTTATAATTATGTTCGTGCAAACTTTTTTGGGGAGTTTGGATCTCGAAATGATTCAATAGCTTTTGTGTATTGCGTGTATCCTCACTCGCGATCAAATCCGCTTCTTGTAATGTCCGCACACTGCGAACAGTCATATCCTCCAAGTTTCCGATCGGTGTTGGAACGAGGTAAAGTGTGCCAAACACGTGATTTCCTTTAAAGCTCTTTTGGTTATACATATGATTCTCCTTATCAAACAGAGTAAAGGAAGCTACTCTAATTAAAAAATTTATCCTGGTAGTTCAACGACGAATACCGCAAAACAAGAATGCTTTGCGGTATTCATTGACTGTGATAGAAGCCACTAGATCCTTTGATTTAGCGTCCACTTTCACGATAGATCACTTCTAAACAGAACGCACAAGGTTCATCATTTTCACGTCTTGAACCATACAAATCATAACAAACATGAAATCCTTCTTCGTAAATCTTTTCAAGATTCATTCGGGATTTTGATAGTTCTTGTTTGGCATTTTCAGCTGGAGCTTGCGCCACTTGGTTCAATTCACGAAGATGTTCACGTAATCGTTGATTTTCCATCTCTAAGGTGGTATTTTTCTCAACGATCTCATGCAGTGCATGTTTCATCTCTACTAATTCAGTCAATGTATTTCGTAACTCTGACTCCAATTGGTTCAACCCATCATATAATGATCTCTTATCCATTCATCTCACCTACTTGGATGAAATTTTTTAGTTCATCCCATTCATATTCAACAGGATTCTCCCGTCCGTTCAGTCGCACACTAACTAAGCAACTAAGCAGGTTCAATCCTACGACTTTCCCTTTACCATCAGGAGTTTCAAGTGTTTTCCCAAAGTCAGGGAGTTCTTTTTTTGCGGCTTCATATGCTTCACTTTCATACTGTAGACAGCACATCAAGCGACCGCACAAGCCAGAAATTTTAGTTGGGTTCAGTGATAATCCTTGTTCTTTTGCCATTTTGATCGAAACAGGGACAAAATCTCCTAAGAAAGAAGAACAGCAGAGTGGTCGCCCACAAGGCCCGATACTTCCGATCATCTTCGCCTCATCCCGAACACCGATTTGTTTCAATTCGATCCTTGTACGAAAAACGGCCGCCAAATCTTTCACTAATTCACGAAAATCAATACGTCCATCTGCCGCAAAATAAAAAGTCAATTTGCTTCGATCAAAAGTATATTCAACTTGGACGATCTTCATTTCTAGTTTTCTCTCTCTAATTTTTTCTTTCGCAATCAAAAAAGCTTTTTTTGCATCTTCTTCATTTTTGTTGCATTTTTTAAGCTCAGCAGTTGTTGCTTTATGCAAAATGGGATTGATGGTTTCAGGTAAATCTTCCAGATCAATATCTCTTTTGGGAATAGCAACCGTTGCGATATGTAAAGTTTGCTGAGACTCGACTAACACTTTATCATTGTATGCATATTCTGAATCTCCGGGTGTAAAATAATAGACATGACCAGCATCTCTATAACGGACACCTACTACTTCTACCATTTGTGGCCTCCTTGATTACGCAAAATATAAATTGACAAATCAAAAAATCGTTTGTAATACAAATTGCTCAGCAACGGCTTGAAAACTCACATTGCTACGCAGTTTTTGTTCTGCTAACAAAATACGTTCAATCGTTTGATTCAGCCGTTTGACTTTACCATACTCCCCAGATGTTATCGCCTGTTTTTGAGCTTCCTGATAATAATACATTAAAATTGAAAAACCAGTAAATTGTTGTTTTTTTTCTTTAAATACTTTCACCAATCGTTTTTGGACATAGATAAAGGCTTGTGTATCTCTTTTATCTAAGTAGACAAACCATTGATAAATCAAGTCCTTAGCCTCATTAAACCATTCATCTTCTGAGATTTCAACTGCTTTTCCTAAACTGTTTGTCAAGAATGACAAAAGTTTTGCTTTTTCCGCAGAAATTTGCTGATCTTGTAATTTTTGAATCAATGAATCCTTTGACAATTCTTGGAAATGCAAGGTTTGACAACGAGATTGGATCGTAGGTAAGATCCGACCAATGGCTTCCGTTTCTAAAATCGCTAGAAAATCACCAGGTGGTTCTTCTAAAAATTTCAATAGACTATTGGCCGCACTCGCGTTCATTTTTTCTGCTTCCTGGATCAAGAATACTTTTTTCCTTGATTCATATCCACTACGACTAAACTCTGTCTGTAAGCGCCGGATCTGATCGACCTTGATCGACTGACCATCGGGTGCAAGAACGAGTACATCCGGATGTTCTTGATTTTTGATCCGTTGACAATTATTGCATCTGCCACAAGGTTGTTGGTTGTTCATATTCGTACAATATAAATGTTGTGCTAACCAAATGCCTACCTCATGCTTTCCTGTACCTTTTTCACCTTCAAAAAGATAAGCATGAGCGAGACGCCCATGCTCAAAACTTCGTTGAAGTTGTTGATACACGAGAGGTTGCATTTGCGCAAGTATGTTTTCTTGAGCCATAGTTCCTCCTAGAAATGGTGGAATCCTTCAACTGGTAAGACAAAGACTGTTGCTCCGCCCACTTCTACTTCTACAGGATAAGGAACGCCACCGTCCATTGAAATATCTAACGTTACTGGAGTAGAAACAAATTGTTTTCTTGACTCACATGTTTTTTTGATGATCTCTAATGCTTCTTCGACACGATCGTCCTCAATACCAACGATAAATGTGCTGTTTCCCGCTTTAAGGAAACCACCAGTAGAAGATAATTTAGTCGCACGAATGTTTGCATCGATCAATTCATTGGACAAACGGTTGCTATCTTTATCTTGAATGATTGCTAAAATGATTTTCATTTACGTTCACCTTCCTGACTTTCAAAATATTGTGGAAATTGGTTGATAATTGCGTGGTAACTCAATTGTAACACTTCTTCAAAACTATTTCTTGCATCGATCTTATGGATGCGGTCTGGATGCTCCTCTACCAATTTCAAATAGGCATGACGGACACGCTGGTGGAACTCTAATCCCTCTGAATCTAAGCGATCGATTTGATTCTGGCGATTTTTAGCGATGCGACGTAATCCTGTGTCAGAATCCACATCAAGATAAAGAGTAAAATCAGGAGTCGTTCCTTCTGTAGCAAATTCATTCAGTTCAGCAATCTCGTTTACGCCGATCCGACGACCCGCACCTTGGTAGGCCAACGAACTATCGACAAAACGATCACACAAAACGATTTTCCCACTCGAAAGTGCAGGTAAAACTTTTTCGACCAAGTGCTGTCTTCGAGCAGCTGCGTATAATAAACTTTCTGTTCGCTCGTCCATGCGATCATTTTTGGGATCAAGAATCACTGCACGAATCTGTTCAGCAATTGGTATCCCACCTGGTTCCCGAGTTTGAATGATCTCTGTTTTTGCTACTTGTTGTAAAAGAGGATATAGTTCTTTGATGATACTCGTTTTACCTGCACCATCAGGTCCCTCGATCGTAATAAATAAGCCGTTCACACTTGTTCCTCCATCTCTTCTCTTGCTTTTCTATTGTATCTGAAAATCTTTGTTGATCAAACTACCGCGATCTGACTCGTAGAAAAAAATCATAGTTCACGTCTGCCTTCGACCGCTTTCATTAAAGTCACTTCGTCTGCATATTCGATATCGGAACCAACAGATAAGCCATGAGCTAACCGTGTGACTTTGATACCAGCAGGCTTGATCAATCGTGAAAGGTAGATTGCTGTTGCTTCTCCTTCAGTGGTCGCATTCGTTGCGATGATCACTTCTTGGACCTCTGCATCATGCAAACGTTGTAAGAGAGGAGGAATATTGATATCTTCTGGACCCGTACCTTCCATTGGTGACAATACACCATGTAGCACATGGTACAAGCCACGATACTCACGCATCTTCTCCATCGCCATGACATCTTTTGGTTCTTCAACGACTAAAATGATGCCACGATCTCTCGATGGATCTTTACAGATCTCACAAGGATCTTCTTCTGTGATATTTCCGCAAATACTACAAAAATGTAGATCGCGTTTGACGCTCAATAAAGCTTTGGCAAATTCATTGACCACTTCATCTTTCATATCGATCGTATAAAAAGCCAGTCTTGTCGCTGTTTTTTGACCAATACCTGGAAGTCTCATATAACTGTCGATCAGTTTGGCAATTGGTTCTGGATATTGCATGTTCATTTCCCCTTCAGGAAAATTTAAAAGGGGAAGCCCTTAGTGTATTTTCCCATTGTTTTTTCTGATTCTGTATCGATTTTTTCTAATACGTCATTTACAGCCATCACAATCAAATCTTGTAGCATTTCTGTATCTTCTGGGTCAACTACTTCATCATTGATCTGGATATCTTTCATTCGACGATTACCAGTAAAGACGACTTTGACTAGATCATTCGTAGAACTACCAGTAAATTCTGTTTCATTTAGTTTTTCTTGGGCTTCGCCCATTTCTTTTTGCATTTTTTGGACTTGCTTCATCATCCCTTGCATATTTCCCATTCCGCGCATCATTAATATCGCTCTCCTTTTCTAATCATCGATTACTGTGACTGCTGAACCGAAAAGTTCTTCAGCTTTCGTCACTACATTTTCTTGGTTTGTTTGTTCTTGAGGAAGCAATTCGATCTCGTCTGATTCATCATCAGACGCAAACGATTCTTCGGCTTCTCCATCCTTTGCTTGGACGAGATAATTTTTTCTTAGACCAGGCCAACTTTCCCGTGTGATATAGACAGGCTCTGGCGCATAATCTTTGATCATGCGACTAAGTTGGTTGTGGATCGCTAATTGAAGCTCTTCGTCATTAGCTGCGCGCTGACAGACGATTTCATAATCAAAAGCAATCACTAGTCCATTAGGTCCTGCCGCAACTGGTTCACTTGCTTTGAGCATCGCTCGCTGGGTCACTGACAAACTCATCAAAAGATCATCCCAGACTTCTTTTACTTCATTCAAGTGTTTCCTTGTCGCCTCTTTTAGTACATTATACACCCGTTCCGTAGGAATACGGTATGTACTTGGCTGTTTTTTCTGAACAGGTGATTGCGGCGTTTGCTGATTCGCAGTGACTTTCACCGTGCCATTTTTGATTTCTTTGATTTCCTTTTTCAGCTCTTGGATCTCTTGTTGCAATTGTTTTACTTGTTGCTGATCGATTTCAGTAGGCACTTGCTGACTTTCATTTGCTGAAGATTGAGCTAGTTTCACTGTCGCAACCTCTAAATAAATAGTCGCACTATTTGTAAAACGCACCTCATTTTGTGTATCGCTCAAAATTTGGATCATTTGAAACAAGCGTTGTGCCGGGATTTCTTTCGCCAATGTCGTGAATGTTTCTGTTTTGACATGTGAGGTTTCCTCTAATAGATTTGGTGCTTGCTGAAACATCAATAGATCACGGCAATAAGACAACAGATCTTCTAAAAAGCGCCGTGATTCTTTTCCTGCCGCTAAAATTTGATTCAATTCTTGTAAGGCTTGTGGGATCTCTTTGCTAAAACAAGCGGATAGATACGCATCCATCATCTCATTCGTCAAACTCCCCGTGACTTGCATTGCATCATCCAACGTGATCGTGCCATCACTGAAAGAAATCGCTTGGTCAAGAATACTTAACGCATCTCGCATCCCACCTTCTGCTGCTCGTGCGATGACTGTCAACGCAGGCGCTTCGTAAGCAATCTCTGTTTGATCCAAGATATATTCTAAATGTTCGGTAATATCTGCTGCATTGATCCGTTTGAAATCAAAACGTTGTGTTCGAGAGATGATCGTTGCAGGGATTTTGTGCGGTTCAGTGGTTGCTAAAATAAAAATAACACTTTCTTTTGGTTCTTCCAGTGTTTTCAGTAAAGCATTGAACGCTCCAGTCGAAAGCATGTGGACTTCATCAATGATATAAATTTTGTAAGCGGCTTTTGTTGGTGCATAATTTGCTCGATCTCTGATGAAACGGATCTCCTCGACACCATTGTTACTTGCCGCATCGATTTCAATGACATCTTCTTGTGTCCCAGTCGTGATCGACTGACACATCTCACAATGATTACAAGGTTCACCATCTTTGCTGTTTGGGCAATTGATCGCCTTGGCAAATATTTTTGCCGCACTTGTTTTCCCTGTCCCTCTTGGTCCTGTAAACAAATAGGCATGTGAGGTTTTATGGGAAACAATCGCATTTTTCAATGTTTGTGTCACAGCTTTTTGTCCAACGATATCCTCAAATCGCTGTGAACGCCACACACGATAAAGTGCTTGATATGCCATAAGGATCCCCCTTCTTTTGAAAAATTCACTAACTTTTATTATACGTGATTTAGCCAAAAAAAACTACTATACTTTATTCGGTTGTAACAGAAGTGAGCAACACTTAGAAATAAGCCTTAACATTCAAAAAAGCTGCTCGTATTTTGGGATGTTTAGGCTAAATACCAATTTCGAACATCGTTTGTCTAGGTTGTGAAAGAAACCTTAAACTCTAGACTATTAGACAGAAACAGCAAAAATAGCTATTTCATCGTTGATTTTTTGAGCTGTGTCCAAAGAGTTGCGCCTTGAACAGTATTTATCCAGATTCTGAAAAAAAGTTCAGTTCTAAAACGTATGGCTGAATGTGGGAAATAGGTGCTCTGGTTTTCTACATCTTTCGACTGAGAGCATTTTCAGTCTCCTATGGTATAATACAAACATATACGTAGTAAAAAAATACTTGCTCACAGGGAGGACTTTTTATGGGACTTATTAAAGCAGCAACTAGCATGATCGGCGGCGGATTAGCAGATCAATGGATCGAAGTCATTGAACCAGACAATATGAGCGACACCACAGTCATGACAAAAGGTGTCAAGGTACGTAAAGACGATAAAAGAGGATCCAATCGAAAAGGTACAGAAGATGTATTGACAGATGGCACAGTCGTTCATGTCTATCCGAACATGATGATGCTTTTGGTAGATGGTGGAAAAATCATCGATTACACAGCTGAAGAAGGCTATTATACGATCAAAAACGATGCTGCCCCTTCCATGTTCAATGGTTCATTGAAAGGTGCAATCGCTGAAACCTTTGACCGCTTTAAATTTGGTGGCGTAACTCCACAAAAACAACAAGTATTCTATATCAATCTACAAGAGATCAAAGGAATCAAATTTGGCACAAGCGCGCCATTAAATTACTTTGATAATTTCTATAATGCAGAATTATTCTTACGTGCGCATGGAACGTACTCTATCCATATCACCGATCCAATCTTATTCTATACAAATGCAATTCCTAAAAATAAGACGCAAGTTGAAATTGCAGATATCAATGAACAATATTTAGCAGAATTCTTGACTGCTCTTCAATCAGCGATCAACCAAATGTCTGCTGATGGGCAACGTATTTCCTATGTCCCATCAAAAAGTTTAGAACTAAGCAAATATATGGGCACAGCGTTAGACGATTCCTGGCGTGAGCTTCGTGGGATGGAGATTGTTTCTGTCGCAGTTGCTAGCATCTCTTACACAGATGATTCGGTCAAACTCATCAACATGCGCAATGAAGGTGCCATGTTAGGTGATCCTAGTGTCCGTGAGGGCTATGTGCAAGGTTCGATTGCTCGTGGGATGGAAGCTGCAGGTAAAAATGATGCCGGTGCGATGACTGGCTTTATGGGTATGGGAATGGGCATGAATGCCAATGGCTCCTACTTAGCTCAGTCCGCACAAAATAATCAAGAACAAATCAAGCAACAACAAGAAAAACAAAACCAACAAACAGCTCAAGGTACTAACGATACATGGACTTGCCCTGTCTGTGGTACCGAAAACACCGGGAAATTCTGTTCAAACTGTGGTGCTGCAAAACCAGTGGCAAATAGCCAACCAAAGCTTGAAATGAAATGTAGCGAATGTCATGAAGTAGTGGATCTTTCAAATGGAATTCCTAAGTTTTGTCCAAATTGTGGAAAACCATTCAAAGGTATCCCACTCGACTAGTTGAAAGGGGTGCCTGAATGGATGCTTTAACACATAAATGCCCCAATTGTGGCGGACCATTGACCTTCGATCCAAAAGATCAAAAATTTCATTGCGACTATTGCCTAAATATTTATACAGAAGCAGAAGTCAGTCAATATGAAGAGGAACAAAAAGCGGCCCGCGACATCAATGGGACTCAAGATCAACCAGTTGCAACGGATGAGTTCACCTTTACAGCAGAAGAACAGCTCGATCAAATGGATGAAACAGAACGTCAAGCATTTGCCGATGCTGGTGGAATGACTGATACAGAGGCAACAGCTGAACAGACGGCTACTGACGAACAAAGCAACATGGAACTATTTTTATGTCCAAACTGCGGTGCAGAAATCGTCACAGAAGCCACTACAGCTGCTACCTATTGTTACTACTGTCATAATCCAGTCGTGCTATCCGGACGACTAAGTGGTGACTTCTTACCAAATAAAGTTCTGCCTTTTTCTGTAGAAAAAGAAGAAGCAATTAAACAGTTTCTCGCATGGACGAAGAAAAAATGGTTTGTACCAAAAGCATTTTTCAATCAGGAGCAAATCGACAAATTAACTGGCGTTTATTTCCCATATTGGGCAACCGACGCTGAACTAGATGGTTCTTTACAAGCCAACGGGACAGTTGTCAGAATCTGGCGTGTCGGTGATATCGAGTATACCGAAACAAAACAATATGCCGTACACCGTGAAGGAAAGCTTTTCTTCAAAGAATTAGTAAAAAATGCTTTGTCAAAAAATACTCAACAAAAAATGGTGGAAGCTGTCCAACCATTTCCTTTAGCTAAAGCTATCGGATTCAAAAGTCAATATCTCGCTGGATTTCAAGCAGAGAAACGTGACATTGAGTACCAAGCAATCAAAGCAGATATCCAAAATGAGTTACGTGACTATTCCGAAAAATTGTTGCGAGATACAGCCAATGGCTATACTACTTTGACCGGAGTACGTGCTTCTGCAGAAATCACTGGCGAAAAAAATGAATATGTCTTGTTACCGGTCTGGCTTGTTACTTACCGTAGCAACGATTCTAACAAGAAAGTCTATTATTATGCAATGAATGGCCAAACGGGTAAAGTTAGCGGTGTATTACCGATCAGTCATAAAAAACTCGCTTTGACCTCTTTCGGGATATTCACTGTTTTAGCGATCCTCTTTATGATTGGAGGCTATTTGATATGATGAGTAAAAAAAGTCTCTCCATTTTCTTTTTATTAGCCATTAGTTTACTGTGGACACCGATCGTAGGAGCCGCTACCCCAACAATCAATGACGAGGCGAATTTATTTACAAGCGAACAAGTCAACACACTGAGCCAACAAGCGAAAGAAATCAATGACAAGATCAAAGGACAAGTATTTATTGTCACGACTACCTCAAATACTGCAGAACCTAGAGACTTCGCTGACAACTATTTAAAAACCGCAATAGGAAATGATCAAAATGGTTCTGTTTTACTTTTAGATATGGGGCAACGAGAAATCTATATCTCCACTTCTGGAAATATGATTGACTATTTGACGGATCGCCGGATCGATTCGATTTTAGATGATGTCTATGATCAGATGACGAATGCAAACTATTATGCAGCAGCCCAAGCCTATTTGACCAAAGCTTCTACTTATGTAGATGAAGGAGTGCCTGGCGGTCATTATCGTATAGATGAAGCCACAGGTAAAATCACTCGGTATAAAGTTTTGACTACCGTCGAAATAGTGATTGCGGTGGCTTTGGCAGCTATCTTAAGCATCGCTTTTTATATGATCACCGCCTCACGATACCAATTGAAATCCGGGACATATAAATACCCATTTCGTGAAAAGGCAAGTATCAAATTGACGGACAAAACAGATCGTTTAACGAACTCCTTTGTCACGACTCGTCGTATCCCTAAAGCGCCACCCCCAGGAAGCGGTGGTGGTGGCAGCACGACTCATTCGAGTGGTGGCGGTACCTTTGGCGGCGGCGGCCGAAGTTTTTAATTAAACGAAAACAGAACACAAACCAAAACATGGATCAGATTATGAGGGACTCCCTCTATCTGATCCATATTTTTTGATTCTTTCATCAAATACTTACACACTTGTCCATACTTCATAGGTATAGAAATAAAATTACGTTAGATAGATAAATATATTGATTTTTAATTTCATAAATGTATACTTGATTTATGAAAGCGTTTCAAACGAACAAAAGGAGGTCTCACCATGAATAATAAAGAAACAGTTCCATCAATCATTCATTTTGGGATGAAATCGGCTTGTTACTTGCTTCTTGCTTGTATCGTCAGTGGTATCTTCATTCCCTATTTATTCTATTTATTGCACTGGGAAGTTCGACTGGGTGTCTTTCTCTTTCTTCCTCCCTCTTTAGCTGCTGTCATCACTGGCAATTATTATTTTATTTCAACTAATACAGGTTTTACTAAAGGATGTATCCGAACATTTCTTATCGCTACAGTCTGTCTGATGTTCGTCGCTTATCTATGGTTGTATCAAGGCATCATCTTCTAAATTCTATCGATAAAAAAGGAGTGTCAATATGTTAACAAAGTTTACAGAAATCATTGAGCGTTATTTGGCAGGTCCAATGGCTACAATTGCCAACCAAAGACATTTACGTGCCATACGTGATGGGATCATAGCTACATTGCCACTAATTATCGTTGGTTCGTTTTTCTTGATCATTGCTTTTCCGCCCTTACCGCCCAGTTGGGGGATCTATCAGTTCTTGTCCGAAAATGCAGCAACTATTTTATTACCTTATCGCATGACCATGTATATCATGTCTCTATATGCGACATTTGGCATCGGTGCCAGTTTAGCCAAAACCTATAAACTAGATGTTGTTTCTGGTGGGTTACTCGCTACGATTGCTTTTTTGTTGACCTTTATCCCTGTCAATATTCCTCTTGAGGCTGCGGAAGCTGCTGGTACTTCTGGTTTTGTTTTGCCTATGGCCAATCTTGGCGGTGGTGGGATGTTTGTCGGAATCATTACTTCAATTTTTGCAGTCGAAGTGTATCGTTTGACGGATAAATCGAAATTTAAAATCACAATGCCTGAGCAAGTACCTCCTGCGGTCGCTCGTTCTTTCGAAGCATTAACGCCAACCTTGATCGTGATTTTAGTCATGGCATCGATCAGCTATTACATCGGCTTTGATTGGCACACTGCCGTTTCAAAAATTGTCAGCCCTTTGATCAGCGCAACCGATACGTTGCCGAGTGTCTTGTTGCTGATTTTTCTAATCACTTTTTTCTGGGCATTCGGTATCCATGGCGTATCCATCATTGGTTCACTTGCTCGCCCCTTATGGTTGCAGATCTTAGAATCCAATACAACTGCAGCAGCAGCTGGTGAGGCTTTACCCAATATTGCAGCTGAACCTTTTTATCAATGGTTTGTTTGGATCGGTGGCGCAGGTTGTACGATCGGTTTAGCGATTCTGCTTGCCTTCACAGCCAAATCAAAATATGCTTCAAAATTAGGTAAAGCAATCATCACTCCTTCTATTTTCAATATCAATGAGCCAGTTATCTTTGGCGTACCGATCGTATTGAATCCAACACTGATCATTCCGTTTATCTTTGCTCCAATGGTTTGCGCAACCATCGCTTGGTTTGCGACTAAACTAGGTTTAGTCAGTGCTGTTACCATCACCGCACCATGGACGCTCCCTGGTCCTATTGGTGCTTACTTAGCTACAGGTGGTGACTGGCGGGCAGCCGTATTGAACATTTTATTGATCATTCTTTCCATTTTCATGTATTATCCATTTGTTAAGATTTATGATAAAAATGAATTAGCAAAAGAACAGGCTTTAGAAACTGGAACACCAAGATAGACACCACTATCTAACTAATTTGAGAAATACTTAAAGTAAGTTTGAGTCAACTTCTTTTATTTCATAAAAACAGCACCTACTTTCCTTAAAGAAAGAAGTAGGTGCTATTTTTCATTACTGTTTTTTCATTCTAGCGAAACTGATTTGTTGTAACTTATTATTTCAATACCCAGACACTGCTTGTTTCGGGATTGCTATTGGTATTCCACCATTTTGCTTCATAGGTCTTTCCTTTGTAGACGACTCGGTCACCACCAGAATATGCTTTGATTGTTCTCCATTCTTCTGTTTGTGTTTTATCTACTTTCTCCCATGCCTGAGATGTATCAGGACGTTCACCTCTGACCCACCATTTAGCACGGTATTGGATGCCGTTATAAATCACTAAATCTCCTGCTGTGTAAATTTGGTCACTGCGCCAAGTATCTTGAATAACATTTTGCTCATTGGTCTTGATTATCACTGCCGGACTTTTTCCTGACTCATTACCTGCTCCATCATAAGCACTGACTTGATAAGTATAGCTAGTATTGCTTGCTAGATTTGTATCGGTGAAATTCAAGCCTGTTACTGAATTGATTTTCACCCCATCACGATAGATATTGTAGCCAGCCACACGTAAATTATCTGTCGCAGCAGTCCAAGTGATCTGTGCGGTATTTGTAGTAACAGTGCCTTGTGTCAAACCTGTAGGGATGCTTGGTGCTTCGTCATCTTTTTCTTCTTGTCGTGTAACAACCGTCAAGAAGCCCGTTTTTGCTGATTCATTACCTGCTTCATCATAAGCACTCACCTGATACACATATACTTCGTTACTCTTTAAATTTTCATCTAAATACTCTGGCTTATCCGTTGTTCCCACTTTTACGTTGTTCCGATAAACATTATACCCTTTGACTTTTGTGTTGTCTGATGATGGATTCCATGTTAATTTGACAGAATGACTTGTTACCTCATTCGCCGCAAGATCTGATGGAATCGTCGGTGCTTCTTTGTCATTATTGTTCGTACCACCATCGATATCTCCTACTTCACCTGTCATCTCATCTCGATACTCCCAGATTTTTTTAGTCAAGCTTGGTAGTTTTTCCATTTCAAGTCGACTTTCAGCAGTTACTTGAATACCCCATTTTTCAAAGAAAGGTTGTAAGTTCTGACCACTGATTTTTGAAGCCGCAACGACAAAATACTGACGTTTATCTTGTTCCGTAGGAAGGGCGCGTTGTTCATTTCGATACATTTTATGTAAATTAGGATAGAAATCTTCACCAAATGCTAATTCCAATTGCCAGAACATTCCTAATTTTGTCCAGATATCCTGGTCATCAAATTGTTTCTGTCCTGTTCCATTCAAATAGTTGAAAATAGTTGGATAACGATTATCTCTTTCTAGACGACTACGCTCGCTCAGTCCTTTTTCTGCGCGCAGAGAATAAATATTTACTGTGACCTCCGTCAAGTCTTTCCAATTCATTCGTGATAATTGATACGTATGACCAAGTTCATGCCAAATTCCCCATTGTCCGATAGTCGTAGGATTCAGTACTGCTCTCATTGCATCTGAGGTGCTGTTATAAGCTGTATGTTGATAAAAAGCATACATATAATAGCCAGACTGAATGGTTTCTCGCAAATGCTGGAACAAACCAACTGGCTTTCGATGGACAGCAGAACTACCATCTAAACCAGACGTTTGATTATGGAATGTAATGACTTTCTCATGTGCATTAAGAATCGTCTCAGGATCCTTTGCATCCTGGAGTGTTCGATTCGATCCTGTCACTAACACACGGTCACTGACTAGTTCATAGCCTACTGCTGTCGGATTATCGGCAATCATTTTTGTCCATTCCTGCTGGGTTGTTTTACCAAGAATAAACCGAGGAATCTTTATCCCACCTTTGATTTCAATACTTAGTTTTCCTTGCGCTGTTTGACCAGATTCATTTCGAATGTGGATCAGACCGACTTGCGAACCAGAAATCACATTACGTCCCTTAACCAGTTGTGTTCCATTTGCCGACCCTTCCGAAAAACTCGTTAAAGCAGGTGTAGTAACTGTATATGTCGGCAGTTGTGTTTGATCAGTTGATTCATCTACGTATATCTCGATCACATCATTCCCACGCTTATATATTCCGGTCGATTGATTAGTACTCGGACCAAATGGATTATCTAAAATAGTTGATCTATATGTATTTAGATTCTCACTCTGTTTGAGTTCCAGTTTAGTAGAAATATTTTGATTTGTTTGTACGATTGCAGATATGGTAGCTTTTTCATTATCCCTCGAATGAATAACTTCATCTGCAGTAGTTATATCAGAAAACATAACTATCCCTAACAGTGCAGCGCTAAATAATAAACTTTTCTTCATTTTTAAAATAACTCCCCTAAAATTAATTTTTATTACAAAATAACTATAACATCTGAAAGAATATGTTATTTACCAATTTTTCATCACATCTAAAAAAAATGAAAAAAAATTTATTTTATTTATGCTTCAACTGATAATTACCTATAAAATTGCTGTTTATATCACTATCCTTATCAAACAATGATTTAAAAAAATAAGGAAAGAATAAACATGTTTTGTATATTTTGCCTATATAATAAAAAAACAGACTACTTGAATGACCTAGCCTCTGATAGAAACAGTTTTAGAATGTTTAAGCAAATAGATTTTTCTTATCTCTGGAATGTCCGCGTCTGATATGCATTCGACAGCAAGTATCTTTTCTTCTGATGTCGAATGCTGAATCATCGTTACTTGCAGAATATTCTTTATTTGGAAAAAGATTCTGAGCATACATCTACACATTAAAAAACTTAATTCATAAACCTATTATTATTTTTGAAAACGTAGGAAATTAACACGTACTTCTGTATACCAAGCGAATAAACCTAATGTTTAGAATTCTTCGTTAACAGCCAACCAGTGATCAGAAGAAACAGTAAATCGTTTTGCTGTTTTCATGAGTGGTACATTGGTATTTACAAAAGATCAAAAGCAAAAAACAGACTATCCTGATAGGATAGTCTGTTAAACCTTGACTTAACAATGGTTTGATTATTCTGCAGCGTTTTCGTCTTTGAGACCGTATTTTTTGTTGAAACGGTCCACACGTCCGTCTGCTTGTGTGAATTTTTGACGTCCAGTGTAGAATGGATGTGAGTCAGAAGTTACTTCGACACGGATGACTGGGTATGTATTACCGTCTTCCCATTCAACTGTTTCTTGTGAAGTTTTTGTTGAACCTGACAAGAATTTGAAACCAGTTGTAGAATCCAAAAATACGACTGGATGGTAATCTGGATGGATATTTTCTTTCATGCTATTCGCTCCTTTGCCCTGCTTCATTTGCTGAACCAGAGTTGATTTGTCGATTTACAACATTTACATCTTACCATGTTTCCTATAAGCTTGCAATTATCTTTTTAAATTTCTTGTGGGATTTTTTTTGCCAAAAGAAACATCTTGGAAATCTTTAAAAAATTGTTGGTTATTTTTAGTTTTTCGCAAGAAACGGATCAATTGTTCCGTATATTCTAATGAGTCGCCAATCATATGCTTACGGAGTTTCCAGATTTCTTCTAGCTGATCACTATCCATCAATAACTCTTCTTTACGAGTACCTGATTTTTTGATGTCGATGGCAGGGAAAATACGGCGTTCTGATAATTCACGAGATAGTTGTAATTCTAAGTTCCCTGTTCCTTTGAATTCTTCGTAGATGACATCATCCATCCGACTCCCAGTATCAACTAATGCCGTAGCCAAAATCGTTAAGCTACCGCCTTCTTCAATATTTCTGGCAGCGCCAAAGAATTTTTTCGGTTTGTACAATGCTGCAGGATCGATTCCTCCGCTCAATGTACGACCACTTGGTGGTACCACTAGATTATAAGCACGAGCTAAGCGAGTGATACTGTCCATCAAGATGACGACATCCCGTTTATCTTCAACTAAACGCATGGCACGCTCTAAAACCAATTCAGAAACCCGCGTGTGGTTTTGTGGTTGCAGATCAAATGTGGAAGAAACCACATCGCCTTTGACACTACGCTCAAGATCGGTTACTTCTTCAGGTCTTTCGTCGATCAATAGAACGATCAACTCCACTTCTGGATGATTTTCAGTGATCCCATTAGCGATTTCTTTTAAGATGGATGTTTTTCCTGCTTTCGGCGGTGCAACGATCAACCCACGTTGTCCAAAGCCAATCGGCGAGAAAATATCGATCATGCGTGTTGCAATTTGTTGCGGTGTCGTTTCTAAACGAAGTTGCTTCTCCGGATAAAGCGGCGTCAATGCTGGGAAATGCGGGCGCTCTTTCGCATCTTCAGGATCTCTCCCATTGACACTTTCAACGTGCATCAATCCGTAATATCGTTCTGATTCTTTAGGCGGTCTTGCTTTACCAGCTACTTTGTCACCGTTTCTTAAACTGAAGCGACGAATTTGGGAGGCAGAGATATAAATATCTTCGACACTTGGACCATAGTTGATCGGACGCAAAAAACCATAGCCGTCTTGTCCAACGATATCTAAAATCCCCTCCATATAGTAAAAGCCTTGTTTTTCAGCCTGAGCTCGAATAACAGCTAGGGATAATTCCTTTTTGTTCATCTTACTGTAATAAGGAATCTTGAATTCTTTTGCATAACTGTAAACATCTTTTAGTGTTTTGTTTTCCAGTTCGGCCATTGTCAAATAATCGCTCATTCGGCTTCCACTTCCTCCACCATTTTGATACTTGCTCCGATTGCTGTTAATTTCTCGATGATATGATCATAACCACGCAAAATATATTCGACATTATAAATCGTTGTCGTGCCTTCTGCCATCAATCCTGCAATCACTAAACAAGCCCCTGCGCGTAGATCTGAAGCAACAACTTCAGCGCCATGGAGTTTATTCGGCCCATTCAGGATGATCATATTACCTTCTACTGAGATATCAGCACCCATTCGTGCTAATTCAGGAACATGATTCACTCGCTTCGAATAGATCGTATCCACGATCTCAGCAGTTCCAGTAGTCATCAATAATAACGGTGTCAACGGTTGTTGTAAGTCTGTGGCAAAACCTGGATACGGATAAGTCATCACATTCGCGGCTTTTAAATTCTTTGAAGGATAAACTTCGATCTCGTCTTCACTGATTTTCATGCTCACACCGATTTCTTGAAGTTTAGCAATAAAACTTTCAAGATGCTCATAGATCACATTCTTGATTTTTACGCCATTTCCTGCGGCAGCAGCTACAGCCAAATAAGTCCCTGCTTCGATACGGTCAGGAATCATGAAATGGCGGCAGCCATGCAGTTCTTCTACTCCTTCAATACGAATCACGTCAGTACCTGCTCCACGTATCTTGGCACCCATATTGTTCAATAATGTCGCAACATCAATGATTTCAGGTTCACGCGCCGCATTTTCGATTGTCGTCTGTCCATTTGCTTTCACTGCTGCTAACATGATATTGATCGTTGCACCAACAGAAATCACATCCATAAACACACGATTTCCATTAAGCGTTTTGTTTTCTGTTCGTAAGTACATCGCACCATGTTCATTTGTGACTTTTGCTCCTAACGCTTCAAACCCTTTGATATGAAGGTCGATTGGACGCGGACCAAGGTAACAGCCGCCTGGTAGACCAACAACTGCTTCGCCAAATTTAGCTAATAAGGTGCCCATAAAATAGTAAGAAGCACGCAAGCTATTGATCTTCCCACTTGGCATCGGTACTGAAACGACACCACGTGGATCGATTTCTAATACATTGTTTTCAAAACGGACAGTTGCGCCCATGATTTCTAAAATTTCTATCAATGAATGAACATCTTGAATGTCAGGTACACCTTCCAAGATCACAGGAGAATCTGCTAAAATCGCTGCTGGTATCAAGGCAACTGCACTATTTTTAGCACCACTGATCGTTACTTCACCAGTCAATGGACGATTTCCTTCGATGATTATTTTTTTCATTTGTTCCCCACCTTGTTTATTCCTCAAATTTTATACATATGCTTGTATTTTATCATAGATGAAACGAAGAAACGAGTATCGTTCCTTTTATTTAAATAAAAAAAGAGAACAATCGCCGGATCGGCACATTGTTCTCTTCTATCAGTTATCTCGTTCGATCTAACTTTTATCGATTATGCTTTGTTAGCAGAACCGAACCAGTCGATATGAGATTCAGCATCTTTAACGATTGCTGCTTTACCTGGTGCTAATAATTTACGAGGGTCAAATCCTTTACCTTCGCGGTCTTTACCAGCTTCGATATATTCACGAGTTGCTGCAGCAAATGATAATTGGAATTCAGTGTTCACATTTACTTTAGAAATACCCATTGAGATAGCTTTTTCGATTTGATCTTGAGGAATACCAGATCCGCCGTGTAATACTAAAGGTACATCTGAACCTACAGCATCAGCAATTGCTTGTAAGTGATCAAATGCTAATCCGCTCCAGTTTTCTGGATATTGACCGTGGATGTTACCAATACCACATGCTAAGTAGTCAATACCTGTTGCTACCATTTGTTTACATTCTTCGATGTCTGCTAATTCACCTGTTCCGATGATTCCATCTTCTTCTCCACCGATTGAACCAACTTCACACTCAACTGAGATTCCTTTAGCGTGAGCTTTTTCAACAACGTCTCTAGCTAATTTCAAGTTTTCTTCGAATGGTAAATGAGAACCATCGAACATAACTGAAGTATAGCCAACTTCGATACATTCTAATGCAGCATCGTAGTCACCGTGGTCTAAATGGATTGCCACTGGAACAGTGATGTTCATTGATTCAACTAAATTAGTGATCATGTCTTTACATACTTTGTAACCACCCATGTATTTAGCTGCACCCATTGAAGTTTGGATAAGTACTGGTGCTTTTTTAGCTTCAGCTGCTTCTAAGATCGCTTGAGTCCATTCTAAGTTGTTTGTGTTGAACCCGCCGACAGCATAACCGCCTTTACGAGCAGCTTGTAAAAATTCAGCTCCTGATACTACTGGCATAATAAATTCCTCCTAAATTTTGTGAAAACTAAATTTGTTAAGATGATCCTTAACCAACGAACCTATTTTACCAAACATTTCACTAGTTTTCTACTAAAATCAATAAAAATGAAAATTTTCAAGACGCTTTTTTCATTAAATAAATAAAATCCACCGAAATATCGTAGGTAAAAGGTTCTCTATAAACATTTAAAATATTTATTAATAACAATTCTAATAATTTGACACTCGCTGATTTTGACGGATCAATTCCTAGTATTTTTTATTTTGATTCGCGTTCCGTTAACGAAGCACCAACAAATGCTTTGATCAATTTTTGCGGACGGTTTGGACGTGAAATCAATTCTGGATGGAATTGACAACCAATAAAGAATTTCTTATCTGTGATCTCAACGATCTCAACTAAACGATTGTCTGGAGATACACCTGAGAAGACTAAGCCATGTTCTTCAAATTGTTGACGGTATTTATTGTTGAATTCATAGCGATGACGATGACGTTCTTGAACCACTTCTGCCCCATCATAAGCTGTAGCAGTAGTCGTGCCTTTTTTGACTTTACATGGGTAAAGCCCTAAACGTAATGTTCCACCAAGATTTTCAATGTTTTCTTGATCTGCCATCAAGTCGATGATGTTGTTTGCAGTTTCTGGAATCGTTTCTGCTGAAGCAGCGTCTTCTAGACCTACAACGTTACGTGCAAATTCAACACACGCCATTTGCATCCCTAAACAAATTCCTAAGAATGGGACATCATTTTCACGAGCATAACGAATGGCTTCGATTTTCCCTTCGATTCCTCGATCACCAAAACCACCTGGTACTAAGATCCCATCGGCCTCTTTCAATCGTTCATCCACATTTTCACTCGTTAACTCATGGGCTTTTACCCAATCCAATTCGATATCCGCATCAAACGCAAAACCTGAGTGTTTCAATGCTTCAACAACTGAGATATACGCATCAGGTAATTCAACATATTTCCCTACTAAAGCAATGCGAACTTTTTTCTTCAAGTTCAAGACACGATTTTCTAATGCTTTCCATTCGGTCATATCTGCTTCTGGTGTTGAAAGCTTCAAATGATCACAAACGATCCGATCCATTCCTTGTGATTGCAATAATAACGGGATTGAATATAGTGTATCTACGTCTGGTGATTCGATTACTGCTTCTGGTTCAACGTCACAAAATTGTGCCAATTTATTTTTGACATCTTGAGATACTGGTTGCTCTGTGCGCACGACTAAGATGTTTGGTTGGATACCTAATCCACGTAACTCTTTCACGCTATGTTGTGTTGGTTTAGTTTTCATTTCACCAGCCGCTTTTAAATAAGGAATCAACGTTGTATGGATATACATCACGTTATCAGAGCCAACATCAGCTTTCATTTGACGCAATGCTTCTAAGAATGGCAGTGATTCAATATCCCCAACTGTGCCGCCGACCTCTGTAATAATGATATCTGAGTCAGTCATTTTAGCTGCACGCATGATTTTTTCTTTGATTTCATTCGTAATATGCGGAATCACTTGGACAGTTGCGCCTAAGTACTCCCCTTTACGTTCTTTACGCAAGACTTCTGAATAAATTTTTCCTGTCGTCACATTGGAGTATTTGTTCAAGTTGATGTCAATAAAACGTTCGTAGTGGCCTAAGTCCAAATCCGTTTCTGCTCCATCATCTGTAACGAAAACTTCTCCGTGTTGGTATGGACTCATTGTTCCTGGGTCCACGTTGATGTATGGATCAAATTTTTGGATCGTTACTTTCAATCCACGATTTTTCAACAAACGGCCTAAAGATGCTGCTACGATCCCTTTACCAATCGATGAAACCACGCCGCCTGTCACAAAAATGTATTTTGTCATATGTTCAAAAACTCCTTCTTGTTTTATCTGCAGGAAAAGTCTAAGAAAATAAATAAGGCTCCCTATCCTTCTAAAGAATAGGGAGCGTTGATTTCTGTAAACTTCTGACCCTCTAAAAGGGTGCCCAAGGTGTATATTACAAGCTATCTAAACGAAAGTCAAGTATTCAATTACGTTTATACCTACTTGATGGATAAAAGCACTTTCACTGACGTCAATACATTAAGTCCTATGAAACGGAATAAAAATAGTGAAAAAAATATTACTATATATATCGAAATAGTTGGAACAAAAAATCTCATAAACGATCAAATAATCGCTTTATAGGAAAATTTTATTTGGATGTCACCCTTTTTACTCCTTTCCATACTCTATCAAAGCAGGTAATAGGAAAGTTTTCTCAGGATCCACTGCAAGCGAGCCACAAGGCCAAAAATTCACACTCCAGTGAAAGCGTCTGAGACATTAGTCCTCTTGTACCACCTAAAACCGAATAAACGGCAGAAACAGAAGTAACCTCTTTGGAAATAAGGCGCCATCCACAAAAATTTGAAGAACAATTTTCGTGGATAGCGCCTTATTTCTCGAGGCTGAACACTTCTGTCACGACCTCTTCTATACTTTTCTTTGATTTAACGGGATTTTATTAGTAAAGCTCTAAATATTGTTCTCTTTCCCATTCAGAAACGGTTTGTCTAAAGGCAGCCCATTCCAGACGTTTTGCTTCCACAAAGTTTGCAAAGATATGATTGCCTAACGCATCGATCATCACTTTGTCTTTGCGCAATTCTTTGATGGCATTGTGGATCGTTGATGGAAGATCTTGGATTTGCGCTTCTTCACGTTCTTCTTCGTTCATCACGTAGATGTTACGATCAACAGCCGGTGGTGGTGTCAATTCATTACGGATACCATCTAAACCTGCTTGTAGTAAAACAGCCATTGCTAGGTATGGGTTCGCTGCTGGATCGACAGAACGTAATTCTAAACGAGTGGATAAACCACGAGATTCCGGTACACGTACCAATGGCGAACGATTACGTCCACTCCATGCCACGTAAACAGGTGCTTCGTAGCCTGGAACTAAACGTTTATAAGAGTTGACCGTTGGATTGCAGACCGCTGTATACGCGCGCGCATGTTTCAGTAAGCCACCTAAGAAATGATACGCAGTTTGACTTAATTCTAAATCTCCGTCTTTATCGTAAAAGGCATTTCCATCTTCATTGAATAAAGACATATTGCAGTGCATTCCAGAACCGTTGATCCCGAATAATGGTTTTGGCATGAAAGTCGCATGCAAGCCATGTTTACGAGCAATGGTTTTCACGACTAATTTAAACGTTTGGATATTGTCACAAGCATCCACGACATCTGCATATTTGAAGTCGATCTCGTGTTGTCCAGGAGCCACTTCATGGTGAGAAGCCTCCACTTCAAAACCTAAGCTTTCTAATTCCAATACGATATCTCGACGGCAATTTTCGCCTAGATCCGTTGGTGCAAAATCAAAGTAACCACCTTTGTCATTCAACGTCGTAGTGATGCCACCATCTTCATCTAATTTGAACAAGAAGAATTCTGGTTCAGGCCCTAAATTGAATGAGGTAAAGCCAAGTTTTTTCATATCATTTAATGAACGTTTCAGATTGCCACGAGGGTCACCAGCAAATGGAGTACCATCTGGATTATAAATGTCACAAATCAGGCGCGCCACTTTGCCGTGGTCGCTTTCCCATGGGAAAATCATCCAAGTAGAAAGATCAGGATACAAGTACATATCACTTTCTTCGATTCTGACAAATCCTTCAATCGAAGAACCATCAAACATCATTTTATTCTCAAGTACTTTGTCGATTTGACTCACTGGAACTTCAACATTTTTGATTGTTCCTAATATATCTGTAAACATCAAACGTAAAAAGCGTACGTTCTCATCCTCAATAATTCGTTTAATTTCTTCGCCTGTGATTTGTTTCTTTACCATGGTATCCCTCTTTCTTTTTTTTATTTCATTCAGTCAAAGTATTGACGTTGTTGCAAGCCTTGTGACTGATAATGTCCTGTTTTGGCTAACCCACCTTGAGCTAATATCTCATCACGGAAAATTTGACGAACGTCGTGATCGGTCAGCGGTTTTTTACTTTTTTCTTCTTGTTTTTTCGCCTGTGCCATTTCATAGACCCGTTTGATTCCAGCCATATTCAATCCTTCTGAAAGATAATCCTTGATTTCTAATAGAATATCGATATCATTCAATGAATACATGCGTCGATTTCCTTCACTTCGCTCGGGATGAACAAATTCCTGTTCTTCATAATACCTGATTTGTCGAGCAGTCAAGTCTGTTAGTTTCATAACTGTACCAATTGGAAATACTGACATTGAACGACGTAATTCCTTTTCTCCCATCTGACGTCTCCTTTCGTCCTATCAATTGAATAAAGTATACCAATCACAAAAAAGACTGTCAACCTCCCATGTTAGGTTTTCTTACATAAGGAGCAGTTTTTTTTATAAAGAAACTTGATCCACTTCTATATGAAGTCGATCAAGCTCGTTTTTTCTTATTATTTCATTTTTAAAATAACTCATCTTTTTTTAGCCATTTTGAATTTTTATTCGCAAACCCACGTACTTCATAGCTATTTTGTTCTTCAATGAAGTGTTCATCTAATACAAGTGTCTGCCGTCTCAACTCACTTAATGTTTGTCCTTGATCACTCGGCACAATTTTCGTATAAGGAAGCATCAACTCCATCAATTGCCGTTTGACGGCCTCGATCAAGCGTTCTTTCCCCTCTTGTGTCTGAGCAGAAATCAAGACATTCGGAAATAAAGTCGGTGTAAATCCTGCTGTGTCGATCTGGTCTGATTTATTATAGACAGTCAATACAGGCATTTCTTTCATATCTAACTCGTCCATCAACTTTAAAACTGTTTGTTCTTGCAAGATTCGATCAGAAGAACTTGCATCGACAACATGAAGCAAGAGATCCATCCCTTGACTTTCTTCAAGGGTTGAATGGAACGCATCAATCAACTGGGTGGGCAGATCTTGGATAAAACCAACGGTATCCGTTACAGTCAATTCGAATCCTTCCGCAAAACGCCATTTTTTCGTCAGCGGATCAAGGGTGGCAAATAGTTGATCTTTCGCATATGATTCAGCTTGCGTCAATAAATTAAGGATTGTTGATTTACCCGCATTTGTGTAACCGATCAAACCAATTTGAAACACTTCGCTACTTTGTCTTTTTTGCCGATTACGTTCTCGATGGGCCTCCACTGCTTTTAGCTCTCTTTTTACGCCTAAGATCTTGTTGCGGATATGCCGACGATCCGTTTCCAGTTTCGTTTCTCCTGGTCCCCTTGTACCGATCCCACCACCAAGACGAGAAAGCGACTCACCTTGTCCAACGAGACGAGGTAGTAGGTATTGCAATTGCGCCAATTCGACTTGCAGTTTCCCTTCTTTAGATCGCGCACGCATCGCAAAGATATCCAAGATCAATTGGACTCGATCAATGACCGGCGCCCCTACCGCATCGGTAATCAGCTGACTTTGACGCGGAGTCAATTCGTGGTTGAATATGACAAGATCTGCCTCATAAGCATCTGCTAATTGGGTCAATTCTTGAAGCTTTCCTTTACCGATCAACGTTTGACGATCCACTTGCGGTCGTTTTTGCGTGAGTCTATATACGACTTCACCAGCTGCTGTATCGATCAATTGTTCCAATTCTTTCATTGATTCAGCAAAATATCGCTGATTTTCTTCCGTTTCTACACCAACAATGATTACTTTTTCTTTTGCTTCTCTCATGTTCCCACCTCTTTCAGCCAACCTTCGATGGCATTTTCGATCTCTGCTAGATCTGTCGGTTTTTTCAAGAGATCGAACCAATGCGCCGTCAAACGATTACGAAACCAAGTCAGTTGTCGTTTGGCATAGCGCCGAGAGTTCAATTTGATTTGTTCGACTGCCTCATCTAGAGTGATGTTTTCTTCAAAATAAGGAAAGAATTCTTTATAGCCGATCCCTTGACTGGCTTGAACCGCCCCTAATTCATAGACCTTTCTTGCTTCTGCAATCAATCCCTCTGTGAGCATTTGATCCACTCGTTGGTTGATTCTACTATAAAGGAACTCACGCTCCGTATCCAGACCGATCATATAATAATCATACAAGCACTCAGGTCTATCTTTCGGTGCCATGATACTATAGCCTGTTGTCTCAAATACTTCTAATGCGCGAATCACTTTTCGCTGATTATTCCAATGGATTTTCCCCGCTGCAAGCGGATCGCGTTCATTCAAATAAGCCCAAAGTTTTTCTTTTCCTAGTTCTTCAGCCATTTTTTCATATTTCTCTCGAACAGTAGCATCCGTTTCTTCATTTGCTCCTAATTGAAAATCGTACAATAACGATTGAATATATAAACCGGTGCCACCAACGATGATCGGCAAATGTCCTCTTTCGGTGATTTCCTTGATCAACTTGCGACCTGCCTGTTGAAAATCCGCTGCCGAATACTGCTGGTCTGGCTCAATCACATCAATCAAATGATGAGGAATCCCCATCATTTCAGTTGGCTTGATTTTTGCCGTACCGATATCCAGATGTTTATAAATTTGTAAGGAATCTCCACTGATGATCTCGCCGTTGAATTTTTGGGCAAGTGTCACACTTAACGCTGTTTTACCAACTGCTGTGGGTCCTACGATCACTAATACTTTTTCCATATGGCTCCTACTTTTTCATTAATTGTTTAACATACCAAGCACGTTCAGGAAAGTCTGTGATGAGTGCATCCACAGGTTCCTTTAATCCTCTTTCAAGCTCTTCTGTCGTATTGACTGTCCAAAGACGAATACGCTTTGGAAACTCCTGTATTTCCTGAGGATGCGCAAATGCCCAAGTTGCTTTAGGGTGAAGACCTTCAATAAAAGGTAAGGTCTTAGCTAGATCTAATTTTTTCATTGAATCACTCATTAAAAGATCCAGTTGTGCGTCTGGTTCGATGACGGATAAACGTTCTAAGGAACGAAGGTTGAAACTACAATAAGCATGACGAAACGGCCACTCATTTTTTGTCATAAGTTCAGATACTTGTGCTTCGATCCCTTCATACTCATACTTGTCCGTTTTGATTTCGATCATCAATGTTCCTCGATAATTTTTTTGGAGAAGTAGCGAGAGTACTTCTTTTAGCGCAGGGATTTTCGCTGCTGGGAAATCTTTACTAAACCAACTGCCTGCATTCAATTTTTTCAGCTCTTCGAGAGTCTTTTCTCGAACAAGGCCTTTTCCATTGGTTGTTCGATCAACGGTTTCATCATGGATAACAATCAGTTGACCGTCCTTACTAAGATGGACATCTAGCTCGATCCCATCCACCCCCACTCTTACTGCTTCAGAAAAGGCGGGCAATGTATTTTCCGGATGGGTTCCTTTACTTCCTCGATGTGCATAAATCTGTACCATAGTCCTCACTCCGATCATCCCTATTTTACCACAGGAACAAAAAAGAAAAAGCTTGGACTCATTGTAAGTGCCCAAACTTTTACTTTATCAAAATGTTTAGTTTCTCTTATCCTTGAGTAAACAATATGTTTTGTTTAGCTCCACACATCATCTTTTGAGAAAAAGCCGATTGGTTGTCTCGTTGTATTTTTCAACTGGGATTTTTTCTCATTGATCATTGCGGTCAAATTATCTGTGAAATTTTCCAAAATGACACGCCCACCTTTGTAAGCATAGCCGCCGATCTTCATCGTTTCATCCGGTGAAAGAATCACTTTGCGATGAGCGATATTTTGGAATAATTCATCTAAAATGTAATTTGGTAAATAAAAATTATTTTGTGCAGAAAATGATTGCAAATACGCAAAGTCATCGATTGTGATATAACAATCGTCAAAAGCATCAAAGCTGACATATTCTTCCAACAAGCTCGCACGCTTTTGGAGAATCTCATTGATTTTTTTATTTAATTGATTCAATGTTTCGATTTCTTTGACTTTCAGTTCCAATTCGCGTCTACGTTGCTCTTTATTCTCAAGATGACGCATTTGGATCGCCATCCCTAAGTAGACTAAGATTGCTCCTACTAATACACCGATAAAACCTGTGATAGCAATTACCAATTACGGTTCCTCCTTCTTATTGATTTCTTTTTTATCATAACATAAACTCACTTTATGAGACTAGCTCTCGGAAAGTTTTTTCATTTGACCTTTATTGACCAAAAATGTATACTACTTTGTAGGTAATCAAAATCAATTTATGTTACACTATTTCTAAACAAATCAAGGAGGAACCTTATTATGAATTTAATTCCTACAGTTATTGAACAATCCTCACGTGGGGAAAGAGCCTACGATATTTACTCACGTTTATTGAAAGACCGCATCATCATGTTGAGTGGACAAGTAACAGATGATTTAGCAAACTCAATCATCGCACAATTGCTATTTCTAGATGCACAAGATTCTGAAAAAGACATTTACATCTATATCAACTCACCTGGTGGTTCTGTGACTGCTGGAATGGCCATCTATGACACAATGAATTTTGTCAAAGCAGATGTCCAAACAATCGTTATGGGGATGGCTGCTTCAATGGGAAGTTTCTTATTGACTGCCGGAACAAAAGGAAAACGATTTGCTTTACCAAATGCTGAAATCATGATCCACCAACCACTTGGTGGCGCACAAGGACAAGCAACAGAAATCGAAATCGCTGCACGTCATATCTTACAAACCCGCGAACGTTTGAATAAAATCTTAGCGGAACGTACTGGTCAACCAATCGAAGTGATTGAAAAAGACACAGATCGTGACAACTATATGACTGCTGAACAAGCCAAAGCATATGGCTTGATCGATGAAGTCATGGAAAACAGTGCTTCATTAAGCTAATCAACCTATCAAGATCAAAAAAGAAGGCCTTCATCCTTGGATGACAGACCTTCTTTTTTTGCTGTAAAAACATGTGTTAAAACTATTGTTGCCATTCTTTGAAGAATCCATCTGCATGTTTTTGTCCCATTTCGATATAATGTGTGATATTCTGTTTATTTTTTTGGATTTCTTCTTCTGTTAACGGACGGATTACCTTGGCTGGTCGACCAAAAGCTAAAACATTCGGTGGGATGATTTTTCCTTCTGTCACAAGTGAGCCTGCTCCGATCAAACTATTCTCACCGATGACTGCATGGTTCAAAACAGTCGCTCCCATACCGATCAACGCACCCTTTTCGATTTTACAACCATGCAGCATACATTGGTGTCCGACTGTGACATTTTCAGCGATCTCAACTGGTGCATCATGATCAACGTGTATGACTGTTCCGTCTTGTATATTGGTTCCTTTGCCGATCTTGATCCAATTGCTGTCGCCACGAACCACTGCTTGGTACCAAACTGTGACATCTTCTCCTAATTCTACATCACCGATAACCGTCGCATTATCTGCTATAAACCTTGCCATCTTTTTCCCTCTTTTCATTTATTGAAGAAAAAAGGTCCTAGAAGGCTGTTCGCCCCTAGAAACCTCTTGTCATTATTCCGCTGCTTCAGCAAATTGGCTGTTATAAAGTTTCTCATAGAAACCGCCTTTTGCTAATAAACTTTCATGTGTTCCTTTTTCAATGATTTGACCTTGATCCATCACTAAGATCAGATCGGCTTCACGGATCGTTGATAGACGGTGAGCGATCACAAAACTCGTTCGTCCTTCCATCACTTTATCCATTGCTTTTTGGATCAACGCTTCAAGTCTCGTATCAACGGAACTAGTCGCCTCATCCAGAATCAATATCTTCGGATCGGAAACAACCGCACGAGCAATCGTCAGCAATTGTTTTTGTCCCAACGAGACATTATCTCCTTCTGAATTGATCTCCATTTCATAACCATCAGGCATCGTTCGGATAAAATGATCGACATTCGCTGTTTTCGCTGCATCAACGATCTCATAATCCGTTGCATCTAATTTACCAAAACGAATGTTGTCGGCAATCGTTCCCTCGTACAACCAAGCATCTTGCAGTACCATCCCAAACATGGAACGAACATCACTTCGGCTCATCGCTTTCGTATCAATACCATCAATTTTGATCGCGCCATGCGTCACATCATAAAAACGCATCAATAAGTTGATCAATGTTGTTTTCCCAGCGCCCGTCGGTCCGACAACTGCCACCATTTGTCCAGCTTTCACCTCAAAGTTCAAGTCTTGGATCAAAGGTTTCTTCGGATCATAAGCAAAATCGACATGTTCAAACGAAACATTTCCATGGATCGTTTCTGGCAAAGGAACATCGGTCTTGTTTTCTTTTTCCTCAGGTTCATCTAAAATCTCAAATACCCGTTTCGTGGCTGCGGATGCACTTTGCAATACGGAGGATAATTGCGTCACATTACCCATTGGTTGGCTGATTTGCCAAATATATTGGATAAAGGCTTGTAATTGCCCAACCACAATGACTCCAGAAATTACATAAAAGCTTCCTAAAACTGCCATACCGATATACGTAGCGTAGGCAGTTAATTGTACTAACGGCATCATCAATCCAGAAATAAAGGCTGCTCGAAACCCAAAATGTTTCAAGCTATGGTTGACCTTATGAAATCCTTCAAATGTTTCTTTCTCACGACCGTATACTTTTAACACACTGAATCCAGTCATGTTTTCCTGAACATAGCCATTTAATTCACCTAAAGAATTTTGCATTTCTTGGAAATATTTTTGAGAAGCATTGATCACTCGTTTAGATATCCAAATTGACGCTGGAATCATGATCATTGAAATCAACGCCATGACCGGTTGGATATAAAACATCATCGCTGCTGCCATCGTGATGCCCAAAATAGCATTGACAATACCGATAAAGGCTTGTTGCAAGGCGCCACTAACTGCATCTACATCATTCGTTACACGAGATAAAATATTTCCTTGTTGATTTTTATCGAAATAAGAAACCGGCAAACGATTGATTTTTTCTTCAATATCTCTACGCAAGTCTTTCATGGCACTCTGAACAACATTTGTCATCAATACCCCAGAAAGCAATTGAGAAATACTATAACCGGTACCAACCACCGCGATCCAAATCAAACAGTTGATGATATAAGAAAAATTGATTGCCTCATTATTCACTAGATTTTTGCTGATTTCTGTTGTTGGAAGCCCGACGACATAAGGCAATGCCGCATTGAAAGCCACCGTTAAAAATGTAAATAGTAGCACTAAGATAAACGTCAATCGGTAAGGACGGATATAGCGAGCTAAACGTTTAAAAGAAGCGAAGGTTTTTTTCATGCTAGTTCCTCCTTCGATAATTGAGAAGCGGCAATGTCGTAATAAATCGGACAATTTTCTAGTAGTTCACGATGCGTGCCCATACCTACTACTTCTCCTTCATTTAATACGATGATCTTATCGGCGTGCATGATAGTACCCACACGTTGGGCAACAATCAATACGGTTGATTCAGTTGTTTCTTTTTTCAATCTTGCACGAAGTTTTGCATCCGTTTGATAATCAAGTGCTGAAAAACTATCATCGAAAATATAGATTTCTGGTCGGCGGATGATTGCCCGAGCAATGGCTAACCTTTGTTTCTGCCCACCTGAGAAGTTTGCGCCACCTTCAGAAAGATGTTCATCATAACCGTCCGCTTTTTTAGAAATAAAATCAGTCGCCTGCGCAATATCAGCCGCACGTTCCATTTCCTCTTGCGTTGCATCTTCTTTTCCGTATCTCAAGTTTTCAGCGATCGTCCCAGTAAACAATAGTGCTTTCTGTGGAATAAACCCGATTTTTTGTCTTAGTTTACTCAACTTGTACTTACGCACATCTACACCGTCAATCAGGATCTCACCATGAGTAACATCATAAAAACGTGGAATCAATTGGATCAATGTAGACTTCCCACTACCTGTACTACCAATAAATGCCACTGTTTCGCCAGGTGAAGCAGTAAAGCTGACGTTACGGATCACTGGTTCTTGCGAATGTCCAGGGTAAGCGAAGGTCACATTTTTAAATTCAATGTAGCCTTTCGTTTTTGTTTCCGCTATGCCATTTGGATCTTCAACAATAGCAGGCGTAGCATTTAAAGCTTCTTGGATACGACTAGCAGAGACTGCTGCTCGCGGATACATCATAAACACACTCGCAAACAACATAAATGAAAACAACGCGTGGAAAATATATTCAATAAAAGCAATTAGATTCCCTACTTGCAACTGTCCATCTGCAATTTGTAGCGTGCCACTCCAAATAATCAAAATCATCACGATATTGAATAAAAAGAAAAAGCCAGGTTGGGCAACTGCCATTAAGCGAAAGAGACTTTTAGAACTTGAAGCATAGTTCTCGTTGACTTTTTCAAATCTTTTTTCTTCGAATTTTTCATTTACAAACGCGCGGATAACGCGTAGACCTGATAGGTTTTCACGTAAGATACTATTGATTCTGTCTAAATTCTTTTGTTGGATTTTTGATAAAGGTTCAGAAAATTTAGCAATCCCAACAACAGCTAATAATAAGAATGGTAATGCACCAATCACGTATAAACCAAGAGATGGACTTGTTCGCATAACCATATACAAACTAACAACAAACATCATCGGTGCCATAAAACCGATTCTTAAAATATTTTGTAGAAACAACATGATTTGATACGCATCATTGGTCGTACGAGTGATCAATGATGATACGCCTAGTGTTTCATACTCTTGATGTGAATACGTTTGGATATGTTTGAACAGATCATCACGAATGTCTGCAACGATATTCGTCGTGATCCTTGACCCAAAATAACCTAAAAATATATTCATTATGATCCCGATCACAGTGATCACGATCATCAATAGTCCTTGTTGTTTCACATAGTCAAAATCATCGTTGAGGATTCCAACATCGATCATGCGTGCTAAAATAGTTGGTAGACCTAGTTCGATCAGAATAAAGCCGAACACACAAATAAAATTCAACACCAAATATTTTTTGTAGCGCATGGTGTAATGCCACATTAACTTCACTTTATCATCTCCTTTAAATATTCTATCTTGCCATTACTTTCAATAGTAGCACAATCTACTACTTTATAGAACACTACATTTTTTAAAAAGAAATTTTTCTGAAAAATATTTTCTCTTCGTACGTTTTTTCATTTTACAGTGACCGTTTTCTATACTTATCTCTTGATTTATGCTAGAATAGCAATTAACTATTGTATGTTTCATACAGAGGATCCGAGTAAAAAATATTCCAATTGGATAAGCAAATGCGAGGCTTGTCTCTTTAAGGAGAATCAAGTATTTTTCTTAAAGTATAAAAAAACACAGGTGGCTTGTCCCCTCGTTTTGTGTTGTCCAAAAAATACGCTAAATTACTGCTTTAAGCAGATAAAGGAGACATAAACCATGATTTACAAAGTTTATTATCAAGAGTCAAAAATCCGTAACCCAAAACGTGAAGAAACACAATCGCTATACATCGAAGCAAACAGCGATGTTGAAGCACGCCAACGAGTGGAAGAAAATACCCCATACAATATCGAATTCGTACAACTTCTAGAAGGTAATCATCTAGAATACGAAAAAGAAAACCCAGCATTCACATTAGTGGAGTTTTAAGATGAAACTTTCCATCAAAAATAATGAGACAGGCGTCTTTGCGATTGGTGGATTAGGTGAAATCGGGAAAAATACGTATGGGGTACAATTCCAAGATGAAATCATTATCATCGACGCTGGAATCAAGTTTCCAGAAGATGAACTGCTTGGCATTGACTACGTCATTCCTGATTACAACTATATCGTACAAAACATACACAAAATCAAAGCTTTAGTGATCACTCATGGACACGAAGACCATATTGGTGGGATACCTTACTTATTAAAGCAAGCAAATATCCCGATCTACGCTGGCCCTCTAGCTTTAGCTTTGATCACAAATAAACTGGACGAACATGGCTTACTTCGTGACGCTGTGCTAAATGAAATCAATGAAGACACTGTGATCCGTTTCAGAAAAACATCCGTCAGCTTTTTCCGAACGACCCATAGTATTCCGGATGCTTTAGGTGTGGTTGTCAAAACACCTTCTGGTAACATCGTGGCTACTGGAGATTTCAAGTTCGATTTTACACCTGTAGGAGAACCAGCAAATTTGCATAAAATGGCTCGTATCGGAGAAGAAGGCGTTCTTTGCCTCCTTTCAGATAGTACCAATGCAGAGATTCCAACGTTTACGAAATCAGAAAAAACGATTGGCCTTTCTATTTTGAAAATATTTGAGAAAATCGAAGGTCGGATCATTTTTGCCAGCTTTGCTTCTAATATCTTCCGTCTACAACAAGCAGCGGAAGCCGCTGTAGCAACGGGTAGAAAAATTGCTGTTTTCGGGCGTAGTATGGAAAATGCGATCGTCAACGGACAACGTCTCGGCTACATCAAAGTGCCTGACGGTACCTTTGTCGATGCGCATGAAATCAATCGTTTGCCTGCAAATGAAACAATGATCCTATGTACAGGTTCGCAAGGTGAACCAATGGCTGCATTGAGCCGCATTGCGAATGGTACCCACCGTCAAATCCAAATCCAACCAGATGATACAGTGATTTTTTCTAGCTCACCGATCCCAGGGAATACAACAAGTGTGAACCATTTGATCAACTTGTTGTCTGAAGCTGGCGCTGAAGTGATCCATGGAAAAATCAATAATATCCATACATCTGGCCACGGTGGTCAAGAAGAACAAAAATTGATGCTTCGCTTGATGAAGCCAAAATATTTTGTACCGGTGCATGGTGAGTTTCGGATGTTGAAGATCCATGCCTCTCTTGCACAAGACACAGGTGTACCAGCTGAGAATTGTTTTATCATGGAAAACGGTGATGTATTAGCATTAACAAGTGATTCTGCTCGTTTAGCTGGAAAATTCGTCGCTGGCGATGTCTATATCGATGGCAGTGGAATCGGTGATATCGGTAATGTTGTTTTACGAGATCGTCATTTACTTTCAGAAGAAGGACTCGTTCTTGCAGTGACAACTGTCGATATCAAGAAAAAAGAGATTCTAGCTGGACCAGATATCCTTTCTCGTGGCTTCGTCTATATGCGTGAATCAGGGGATATGATCAATGAAGCACAACGTATTTTGTTCCACGCATTGCGTGATGTGCTAAATGCCCCCGACTGTTCGGAGCATAAATTAAAAGAAGCGATGGTCGGTGCATTACAACCTTACTTGTTCGATCGTACAGAAAGACATCCAATGATCATCCCTATGGTGATGACACCGGATCAAAACTAACTTAAAACCGAGGTTGCGACATAAGTGTTCAACCTCGATAAACAAGGCGCCATCCACGAAAATTGTTCTTCAATTTTTTGTGGATGGCGCCTTGTTTATCGAAGAGGTTCTTCTGTTACCGCCGTTTATTCGGTTTTAGGTGGTGAGAACTAATGTCCTACTCGCGGTTTTTTTATAAAAAAAAAGTGAGACCCACAAAAATATGAAAGAACAATTTTTGTGGGTCTCGTCTTATTTTTCGAGGGAAACACGTTGGTTTCGACCTCTGTCATCAATTATTTGGTTCGCTCCATGACAAAGCAAGCCTCATAACAGTATATTTTCGTATAGATTACGCTTTTTCAACGTTTGTAGCTTGTGGGCCACGATCTGAATCTTCTACGTCAAAAGTAACTGCTTGACCTTCTTCTAATGTTTTGAATCCGTCACCTTGGATTGCTGAAAAATGTACGAATACGTCGCTTCCATCTTCACGTGAGATAAAACCAAATCCTTTTTCAGCGTTGAACCATTTAACTGTTCCGTTTTCCATTAATAATACCCTCCTCGTGCCAAAGCACTTATTTGATTGTAACATTGCTCGTGTACGATAGAGGTGCAACAGATGTTTCAACTTCTATTCCCAAACAAAATTACATTATAATTGTACACTTGGTTGTTTTTTTTTGCAAGAAAGCTACATCATTCTTTTTCCATTAATCCTTCTTCACGTAAACTAAAGTATTGTTTGCTGCCAATAATCAGATGGTCAAGAACTTCGATCCCCATCATCTCTCCACATTCCTGGATGCGTCGTGTCAATCGCATGTCTTGCTTGGATGGAAGAACGTTGCCGCTAGGATGATTATGAGCAAGGACAAGCCGTGCTGCTGAATAACGGACTGCGTAATGGAACACTTCACGTGGATGCGCGATCGTCTGATCCAATGACCCGATGAATAAGGTTTTCTTTAGTAAGATTTGATTTTTGGTATCGAGATAGATGCAAACTAAATGTTCTTGTTTTTGATCTTTTAGTTCTAGGATCAATTCTTTTGCCAATTCATAACTCGCATGGACAGTCGTTGTTTGACGCAACTGATCGACTTGTATCCGTCGCCCCAGCTCGATCAATGCTTTGATCTCTAAGGCTTTGACCCGACCAATCCCACGAACCGCTTCTAATTCTGCTAGTGTTGCTTGTCTCAAGAGCGCTAAACCACCAAATTTCTTCAATAACGTACCCGCAACTTCTAATACGTTATATGGATGCTGACCAGTCCGAAGCAAAATGGCTAAAAGCTCTTGATCTGATAACGCATCCTCTCCATAAGTCTCCATCCTCTCCCTTGGTAGAGACGTGGCGGGTACTGTTTGAAGCAAATTTTTTTCCATAAAAAACCTCCTTTCCCGTGCGCTCAAAATAAGATACGAAAAAGGAGGATATTTATTTTATTTTTATTTGATCAATGCCGGAACTTCATGAAGTGAAGAAACAATCGCTGTTGTCTTAGCGGCTAATTCATCAGAAGGCGCTAGTAAATCTGGCACCATGATTACTGGGATTCCTGCACCATACGCCGCTAGTACCCCATTTTGTGAATCTTCTAATATCAATGTCTCCGCTTTTTCAGTACCTAATAACGCCTGGGCATGTAAAAAGATTTCTGGATCTGGTTTTGCACGTTTGACATTTTCAGCTGAGACGATCATATCAAAACGATGACGTAGATTATTTTTTTCTAGCAACAGTTCAATGACATGTCGCTGATTACTTGATGCGACTACTTTTGGGATATCTTTTTCTTCCAAAAAGTTCAAGAATTCTAAAACACCTGATTTTAATTTAACTTGACCTAAAGCAAAACGATCAAGCGTTTCTTGATAGGAATCGTCGATAAATTTTTGGACAGTTTCTCGACCAAAGTTTGCAAAAATAGTATGGTAGTTCGCCCAAACTTCTTCATCAGAAACGCCTAAAAATCGCAAGTAAAGATCTTTGTCATAGGGAAACCCCATCCGATCGGCTACTGTTTGGGATGCCTCATAATAAACGATCTCTGTATCAAATAATAAGCCATCCATATCAAAAATCACTGCATTAACTTTCATTTTTTCCTCCCAACTGTACAAGCAAACGTCGCACTTCCGAAATAAAATAGAGTGAACCTGTCACTACAAGAACATCCTCAGCCGTCATCTTCTCCAAGATCTCTGCAAGCCCAAATTGCCACATTGAAACAATCGTAACTTTCTCATCACTCGTTGCTTGGATATCCGACAGCTCAATGGCTTTAGGATAATCAAAAGTAGTGACGTAGATTGTTGCATCTGGTACTTCTTGTAATTGGTGTAACATTTTATCAACCTCTTTTGTTCGTAAAGCAGAGAACAAAAGATGGATATGATAGCCTTTGAATTCTTGTTTAAGATTTTGGACTAAACGTGCCATCGCATGGGTATTATGCGCCCCATCTAAAATCACTAAGGGTTCTTCACTTAATCGTTCCATACGTCCTGGCCATTGCGCCTTTTTCAAGCCATTGATCACGTCTTTTTCACGGAATGGAAGATTCATCATTCCACAATAGATTTGATACATTTCAATCGCCATACCAGCATTTTCAACTTGATGTTTCCCGATCATATGGATCGTCAACTTAGGGATTTTGCCAAATTCATTTTGGAATGAAAAAATTTCGCCCCACTCTTCTGCCGGATGTTTGTAACTGACTGTGTAAGCCTCTCCCCATGCGTGTTGTGTAGCATTTTTTAATTTTGCTTGTTTTTCGATCACTGCCAAGGCTTCAGGTACGATATTTCCAGTGACCAGTGGCACATTTTGCTTGATGATCCCTGCTTTTTGAGCAGCGATTTCTTCGATCGTGTCGCCCAAAATATCTGTATGATCCATACCAATCGTTGTGATACCCGTCAACAAAGGTTTCGCTACGTTTGTTGAGTCGAGTAAACCACCTAATCCCACTTCAATGATCGCGACGTCCACTTGTTCTTCCAAGAAATAATCAAATGCCATAGCAGTCAACGTTTCAAATTCGGTAATACCAGCTACTGCTTCAAATTGATCCATCTGCTCAACTAGCGGTTGATATTTCTTTACTAGTCGAATCAATGATTCATCAGGAATGCCTTGTCCATTGATCGAAATGCGCTCATTGAAGGATTCGATATATGGGGAAGTAAATGTTCCGACTGTCAAGCCGGCTTCTTCTAATAAATATCTTAAATAAGTCACTGTTGAACCTTTGCCATTCGTCCCTGCAATATGGATCGTTTTGACTTTTTCTTCTGGGTGTCCGACTACCTCTAATAAGGCCTCTACTCTGTCTAATCCAGGACGTGAGCCAAATGGTAATCGGCTATGGATCCAATTGATTGCTTCTTCGATTTTCACGTTACTATCCCCCCATTCCTCTTCATTATAACAAAAAAGCTTACGTAGGAAACAATGAAATCCAGAAGAGCTCTTTTTACTTAAAAAAGAGAGGCAACTTCCGTCACCTCTCCCTTTCGTTTTATTTGATTGATTTTAATTGCGCAATACGTTCATTGACAGCTGCTTGTTTTTCTGAATAATCTTTTTCTTTTGCACGCTCTGCTTCAACTACATCATCCGGTGCATTCGATACAAAACGCTCATTACTTAATTTTCCTTGTACACGTTTCACTTCGCCTGTCCATTTTGCTAGTTCTTTTTCTAAACGTTGGATTTCTTCTTCAATGTTGATCAGCCCTTCTAAAGGTAAGAAGATTTCCGCGCCAGTCAAGACCGCTGACATTGCTAGATCCGGTGCAGTTACGTCACTTGAGATCGTCAACTCTTCTGGATTACAGAAGCGCTCGATATAGCTAGTGTTTTCATTTAAGAATTGATCGATCTTCGGATCATTTGTTTTGATCAGTAACGTGATTGGTTTTGATAATGGTGTATTCACTTCAGAACGGATATTACGTACAGAACGAATCAATTCTTTCAGTACTTCCATCCCTTTTGAAGCAGCTTCATCATCGTATTCCGGTTGCACGACTGGATAATCAGCCACTACTAAAGATGTTCCTTTATGAGGGATGTGTTGCCAGATTTCTTCTGTAACAAATGGCATGATCGGATGCAATAAGCGTAAGATCTGATCCAACGTATGGACAAGAATACTACGGTTCGTTTGTTTCGCTACTTCGTCCTCACCGTAAAGTGTTTCTTTACTCATCTCGATGTACCAGTCACAGAAATCATCCCAGATAAAGTTATACAATTGGCGACCAGCCTCACCAAATTCAAATTGTTCAAATAAGTCAGTCACTTTAGCGATTGTTTCATTCAAACGTGTCAAAATCCAACGATCGGCTACAGTCTTCTCACCTGAAAGATCAATATCTTCTACGGTCATCCCTTCAACATTCATGATAACGAAACGAGATGCGTTCCAGATTTTATTGATGAAGTTCCAAGAAGCATCCATTTTTTCGTAACTAAAACGTACGTCTTGTCCTGGTGCTGAACCATTAGATAAGAACCAGCGTAACGCATCAGCACCATATTTTTCAATGACTTCCATTGGGTCGATCCCATTTCCAAGAGATTTACTCATCTTGCGTCCTTGTTCATCACGAATCAATCCATGGATCAGTACATTCTCAAATGGACGACGTTCTGTAAATTCCAAGCTTTGGAAAATCATTCGGCTTACCCAGAAAAAGATGATATCATAGCCTGTTACTAATGTACTTGTTGGGAAGTAACGTTGGTAATCTTCATTGTCTTCGTCAGGCCAGCCCATTGTTGAAAAAGGCCATAGCGCTGAACTGAACCAAGTATCCAACACATCGGGATCTTGTAACCAGTTTTCACTGTCTGCTGGTGCTTCCATGCCCACGTACATTTCACCAGTTTCCTTATGATACCACGCAGGGATCTGATGTCCCCACCATAGTTGACGTGAGATTACCCAGTCATGAACATTTTCCATCCAGCGTAAGAAGGTTTGGTTGAAACGTGGTGGGAAAAACTCAACTGCATCATCAGTTTCTTGATTTTGGATCGCCTTTTCAGCTAAAGGTGCCATTTTTACAAACCATTGTGTTGATAAACGAGGTTCAACAACTACCCCTGTACGCTCAGAATGGCCTACATTGTGGATCATCGTTTCGATCTTGATCAGACGACCAAGTTCTTTTAGATCCGCAACGATCGCTTTACGTGCTGCAAAACGGTCCATTCCTTGATACTTACCTGCTAATTCATTCATCGTGCCATCTTCATTCATGACATTCACTCGTGGGAGGTCATGACGGTTACCGACTTCAAAGTCATTTGGGTCATGTGCGGGCGTGATTTTTACAACCCCTGTTCCAAATTCCATGTCGACATATTCATCTGCTATGATCGGTATTTCTTTATTCACTAGTGGTAAAATGACTTTCTTACCAATCAATGCTTGGTAACGCTCATCTTCTGGGTGAACAGCGATTGCCGTATCACCAAGCATCGTTTCTGGACGGGTCGTTGCGATTTCCACCACACCTGAACCATCAGCCAATTCATAGCTCATATGATAAAAGGCACCTTCGATTTCTTTGTGGATCACTTCGATATCAGAAAGAGCTGTGCGTGCTTGTGGGTCCCAATTGATGATGTATTCGCCACGATAGATCAACTCTTTTTCGTATAGGCTAACGAATACTTTACGAACAGCTTCAGACAAGCCATCATCTAAGGTGAAGCGTTCACGGCTATAATCCAAAGATAAACCCATTTTTGCCCATTGTTCACGGATATGACCGGCATATTCTTCTTTCCATTCCCATACTTGATCAATAAATTTTTCGCGACCTAGATCATAACGAGAAACACCTTGCTCACGTAATTTTTCTTCTACTTTTGCTTGTGTTGCGATCCCTGCATGATCCATCCCTGGTAACCATAACGTATCATAGCCTTGCATTCTTTTTTGACGAATCAACATATCTTGCAATGTTGTATCCCAAGCATGACCTAAATGGAGTTTACCAGTCACATTGGGAGGTGGGATAACGATTGAATAAGGTTTTGCTTTTTTGTCGCCACTAGGTTTGAACAAATCTTCGTTTAACCAGTTTTGATAACGCCCCGCTTCAACTTCTTGCGGATTATACTTTGTCGATAGATTCTTTTCTTCCGTCATACTGTCTTCCTCCTTTGAAATAAAAAAAACGCCCTAAATACTTTCGTATTTAGGACGTATAAATTACGCGGTACCACCTAATTTGTAATAGTTGCCTATTACCTCTCAAAGTGAGTTAACGATCACTACTCGTTCATCTCTACTCGATTCAAGACAAAAACTCCCAAGCTACCTTCACTAGCTTTCGTTAAGAACGTTCCACCATTCGTTCTCTCTCTCTAAACGTCGGACTAGTTACTCCTCTTGATCAACATCTTGACTCATTTTACAATGGTTAGTAGCCAAAGTCAATAAAAGCTCTTGATGAATCGCTGTTCGATTCACATAAAAACGCCACTTTTGCACGATCTTCCCACTTAGTTTTTACTTGGAAGGAAAGACTTGCGAATAATTTTCATCAAAATAGATCAACGTCTGTAGTTCAGTTGTCAGATCGATGTATTGCATATGGACATGTGGCGGAACGTTGACACGATCTGGTGCAAAGTTCAAGATCGCAGTAATGCCTCCTTTGACGATTTCGTCGATGGCTGCTTGTGAATACTTACTTGGCACAGTTGATATCGCCACTTTGATTCCTTCTTTTTCAACGATTTCACTAAAGCGATCCATAGGATAAACCATCACACCTTCGATTTCTTTTCCGACGATGGCTGGATCATTGTCAAATACACAAACAATATTCAAATTTGCATTTCTTCTGAAATTGTTGTGTTTCAATGCTTTTCCTAAATTCCCAAAACCAACTAAAGCGATTCTTTTTTCTTCCTCTGTGTTCAAAATTCGATCAAATACTTCAATCAAATAGGGAACATCGTACCCATAACCGCTTCGTCCTAATTCTCCTAAATGAGAAAAATCTCTGCGGATCGTGGCAGAAGGTACTTGTGTGATCTCACTAAATTCATTTGATTTGATTCGTTGAACACCAGAATCATTCAACATATTTAAATAGCGCAAATATAAAGGCAACCGTTTCGCTGTTGCTTTGGGTAACGTTTCTGATTTTTCTCGCATATCGTTTCTCCTTGTTAATCATTTCACATAATTTTAGTTTAGCATGGAACAAGGAACCTCGCAATAGGAGGAAACTTAACTCCATGAAAAACAAGAAAAATAAGGTACCATCCACAAAATTTGACATACAATTTTCGTGGATGGCGCCTTATTTCTCGAGGCTAAACAATTGTCTCGTCCTCTTTCACGTGTCTACTTCTTGAGTCTGGATCTTTTATTACGAATGATCGGCTCGTACAAGAAGTACAAGTTCCTTCGTTTAAAGTAAATCAGAAAATTCTTCTACTTGTTCTTTTGCTGTTTCTGTGTGGATCGTTTCGATCTTTAAGCCTGCCAAAGCACGTTCGATCATCCCATCGATATCCAAACGTTCTTCGTATTGATGCACTTTTTCTAGTCGTGGACGAGTCTTAGGCTGTGGCGGTGCAAAAATCGTGCAGCAGTCTTCAAATGGTTGAATGGACAAATCAAACGTATCGATTTGTTCAGCCACTTCGATGATCTCTAATTTATCCATCGTCGCTACAGGACGAATGATCGGTGTATTCGTGACCTCATTGATTGCCACCATACTTTGGAGTGTTTGGGAAGCCACCTGTCCTAATGATTCACCATTTAAAATCACTAGTCCATGACGAATACGGCGGATCTCATCTGTCAAACGAAGCATCATCCGACGTGTGATCGTCATCCAGTAGCCTTGGGGCACCACTCGTTTGATCTCTTCTTGCACTTCTGTAAACGGTACTTCGATAAATTCGATTTTACCAACATAGGGTGTCAGCTTCACTGTTAAGTCTTTCGCTTTTTGCAAGGCTTGTTCACTCGTGTAAGGTGGACTAGCAAAGTGGACAGCTTCAATTTCTACCCCACGTTTCATGGCATAATAACCGGCAACTGGAGAATCGATCCCTCCAGAAAGCATCAACATACCTTTTCCGCTTGTACCGACAGGCAGACCGCCAGCTCCTTTGATCGTTTCATAGGAAAGATAAGCCCCATCGCGGCGGATTTCCACACGCAACGCAATATCTGGCTTTCTCATTTGTACTTGGATATCCGGAAAAACATCGATGACTGCATTTCCTAATGCTTGGTTTAGTTCATTGCTGTCCAATTCAAAGCTATGATCACTACGTTTTGCAATGATCTTGAATGTTTCTTTTCCTGTATAGATTTCTTGCATGATTTCCTGAACCGCTTGTTTTAAACTTTGTACTTCTTTTTCTACTCGTACGCTAGGTGAAAAGTTTTGGATCCCAAATATCTTCGCTAACTTAGGGATAACTATGTCTCCGTCTACACCATTCAACAGTAGATGCATCCGATCACGCTCTGCGTGGATCTTGATTTCAGGAAAATCGCTCAATGCCTGTCTGACATTTTGTGCCAACTGCATAATAAAACTTCGACGATTTTTTCCTTTTGTTGAAAGTTCACCATAGCGAACCATGATTTCACTGTACTTCACAAAAACACTCCTCTGTTTCTTAATTGATGACTGAAAATTTCTTGTACAACTGTTTAAAGATGATCATGAATTGTTCGACTTCTGCCATCGTATTGCTTTCATCTAAGCTGACGCGAATCGCTGAAGTAGCTAAATCATTGGGTACTTGCATCGCATGCAGCGTACTACTTGCCATGTGCTTTCTAGAAGAACAAGCGCTTGTCGTAGAGACAAATATTTGTTTTTCTTCTAATGCATGGACCAATACCTCACCACGAATACCTTTTAATGAAAAGCACAAAATATGGGGTGCGTAATCTTCACCTTCAGAAAAAATCGTTACTTTATCATACGTATGTAAAGCTTCAATCAATGCTTGTTTAAGATAGGCAGTTTGGTTTGGTTTTTGTGCTTTAATATCTAGAGATAAACGCAGCGCTTTTGCCATCGCGACGATCCCCGGCACATTCTCTGTTCCACTCCGTTGATTTTTCTCTTGTCCGCCTCCAGTGAACAGCGGTGCTAAACGTCGGCCTTTTTTCCAATAAACAAAACCAACACCACGAGGCCCATGGAATTTATGGGCAGAAAAAGTGGCAAAATCCACACGTTCTGTCAACCATTCCTCTAAAGGAACTTTACCAATCGCTTGTACCGCATCCACATGGAAATGGATTTTAGGAAAATCATTTAAAAAACTACTGATTTCTTTGATTGGTTGAATCGCACCTACTTCATTATTCACTGCCATAACGGAAACCAAAATCGTTTCTTTACGTACTAATTTTTTCAACTCATCTACGCGGACGATCCCTCTTTTATCGACAGGAGCAATACTCACTTCGATACCGAGTTTTTTTAACTGCTCAGCTGTTTCACTGACAGCAGGATGTTCAACGCCTGATATGATCATGTGGTTACCGTAGCCTAGTTTTTCAAGCATCGTTCCTTTAAGCACCCAGTTATTTCCTTCTGTTCCACCTGACGTGAAATACACTTCTTCCGGAGACACAGCAATCAGTTCAGCGATTTGTTTTCTCGCTTGTTGTAGCAGACGGTTCGCCTGATTGCCTAAATCGTGTAGACTTGATGGATTCCCGATGATCCGTTGACTTGTTTTGACATACGTATCCAAACTTTGCGGATAGATCGGTGTTGTCGCACTATTATCGAAATATATCATATTTAAACCTTCTTTTTTTGAAATTCTTACCTATTATAACGGTTGTCCCTTGTGCTTTCAAGTGGCGTTTTCTCCGAGTTGGACTCTATAAAAAATCGCTCGAATCGATGTATTCCCTGCCCAACAGTTACTCATCAATGACTTCCAAAAAAAGACAACACTCGGCACTTGCCTGTGTTGTCTTTTTTGATCGCAGGATTATACTAAATCAGGATGATTGAAGTAAAAATCTTCGATTCGTTTGAATGCACCTGGTTCTGTGCGCTCTAATGCTGTGCCGATCTCATCCAAAGCCTCTTGATAGTGATATTCTTTATTGAATAAGTAATAACTCTTTTCAATGGCTTCTTTCACTTCTTCATGTGTGTGACGGTAACGGTTCGCATATTGCAACATTTGTTCGGTTAATGCTGCTGCATCGACTAGATCGTGGGTTTTCTTATCGAGTAACTCTAGATCTTCTTCACATAATGCTACAAGACGTTCGACCTCATCCATGTTGACTCTGATTTTATTCAACACAGTACTCAATTCTTCGATACGTTCTGTTGCCACAAAGAAAAACTCTAGATAATCATTTGGCAAACCTGGTAAACGTTGTTTTTCAACAAACCGTTTAAGACTGCGCAATTTAAATTCGAATGTGTCGATTTTTTCTTGCGCTTCTTTTTCACCTTTTCTTAGTTCGTGTAAAGAATCGCTGATTTCAACCTGTTGGTTTTCAATATCTTCTAATACTTTGAAGACTTTCTTATAGAACGTTCTTACTTCTGAGTAAGGCACTTCATGTTGTTGTAACTGTGGTTTGATTTGTTCGTTTTGACGTTCGATTTCTTCCACTTCTGTTTGGAAACCACGTACACGCCCGATTTCGTTATGGTTCAATGTATAACTTTGAGCGGTATGATCTAATTCGATCAATAATTGACGATTGTTTTTCGTCGCATGTTTGATATATTGTTCGATCGTTGCTTGATTTTTAGTCACAAATACTTGTGCTTCCATCTCACGTTCTAAAATATCGTATAATGCATCGATCAGATTAGCCGTTTCACGATTTTCAAATTCAACAGTTTCAACTTCCGTTTTCTCAATATTGATCAACGAACGTTCGATTCGACGATTGATCGTTTCGATATCGCCAGACAGGCTTTCTTCTGGAAAAACATACTCCTCTTTGATTAAGCGGTCATAGGTCTCTTGAATCTCTTCCACTTGCGCCGGGAAAGTCGTATTCAAATCTTCAAATAATGGCGGGATTTTTTTCATTAACGCATCCACTTCATACGTGTGTTTTTCCGCTTTATCCAGCACTTCACGGGCTTCAACTGGATCACCTGAAGTATTTAACGTAACAAATTGTGTAAACTCATTTTCAATCGTTTTCACTTGCTTTTGTAACTCAGGTAAAGCTGGACCGTATTGCTGTTCTTCTTCTCGGATCGTTGCTTTTAGTTCCTCATAAACGTCTAAAGCTTGTTGAACAGCTAAGGAATTACGTTCTTCTGTTTCACGCAATTCTTTTAAGCCGTCACGAATCTCCGCAACTTCTTTTTCCATTTGGTTCATGGTTGCTTCGGCTTCTTCTACTGCTTTTTTCCCTTTTAAGAATCTAAAGCTCTCGTTGAGATTTTCAACTTCAAAGATCTGACTTTCTAACTCGGCAAATGATGAGGTAGAGATGTCATTCCATTTTTGACTCCATTCACGAAAGGTATTTTGGCTTTGCCCCACTAGATGCATTTTTTTGACATCGTCAACTTCTTCAATCACAGGCAAGTCGAATAATTCTTCCTTGCGTTTTTCTAAGACGTCCAATCGATCTTGGTTTTTTTTCTTCATTACGTAACTAACCAAAAAAGCCAGAATGGCGACTATAATGATTGCAATGACGATCCCGATGATAACATTATTTCCCATTTAAGGTTCCTCCGTTTTCAATATGCATCTACTGTCTCTATTTGTTTGTGATCAGACGAATCTGATTTGCATAACATTGTAAATACGTCTTTCGTGCAAAAAGACATCTATTTTATATTATAACATACTATGTTCAGTCATACACTACCTACATAAAAAATCTTTTTTGCTATCTTTCTACCAACTAAAATGAGAAGACCTTATCAAAGACTCGTTGAAGAATTTTCTTCGGCAAACTTTACTCGCTCTGCCTTCTTCATTTGTTCATTGATTTCCTTTGCGATCCTTTCTTCAGGTGCATAATCCTTTTGCCAATTGTTTGGCTTCAATACTTTGTTTGTAACAGGATCGTAGTGAGGTTTTCCATCTGGAAACAGTTTTCCCATATTCGCTTGATGGACAATATCAAAAATCCTCGTAGGATCAACGCCCAGCAAAGAAAAAGAGCCATACGTAAAATAAAGCAAATCAGTCAGCGCATCTACTTGCTCAACGAGACTTTCCTCTCCCCAATTTTGTTTTGTGAGAATCTTTTTTTCTGCTTGATCAAGTGCATCATGCAAATATTGGACGGAATCATGCAATTTTTTTGCATCACCGTCACTGGCTGCTGCCACAAATTCAACTAACTCTTCGATTTTAAAACCCGCTCGGTCATCGGCATGTTTTTTTGTAAATGCAGTGGGTCGCTCTGGTATTCTTGGATCGAACGTCCGATGGAATCGTTCTACTTTTTGATAAGGTGTTTCTGGCTCCATAACGATTTTAGTCCTCCTAACTGACACACATTCAATCAACTATCCCAAAATGCTTCAAACCTATATAAATACCATCCGCTTCATTCGAAGCCGTGACAAAATCAGCTTGCTGCTTCACACCAGTTGGCGCATTGCCCATTGCAACACCAATTCCAACTCCTTTTAGCATTTCAACATCATTGTAATGATCGCCAAACGCCATGATTTCGGACAATGCAATTCCTTTATTTGTCGCAAATTGTTGGATTCCTAACAATTTGGACCCTCCTTTAGGAATAATATCGACCGTATAAGGATTGGAACGTTGGAACGAACACTCTGGGAATCGTTGGTCAAGCTTTTCTTGCTCAGATGTTTGGCTCAATAAAATACATTGATAAATCGGCTCGTTTAAGATTGCTAATGTTTCATATCGTTTTCGTTGCCGATGGGGACTGAACACTTGCAAGATTTTTTTCAATAGACGTACAGGGAATTTTTTGGGTAAGTGATTGACGATTTTTTTGATGATGATCGATTGTCCTAGCATCATTGTCGTTGAACCATCTAGTTGATCTCGCCCACCAAAAATGATTTGTCGGTGATGGGCATCCGAAAAGTGGACGATATCCGCTAATACTGTTTTATCAAAAGGATGGTCGACGATCGTTTGATCACGGTCAAAGACTAATTGACCATTATAGACGACGAACATGTCTAGTTCAAGTTCATCGATCACTTCTTTGATTCTTACAGGGCTGCGCCCAGTGGCAACACCGCATAATATGCCCTTTTTTTGTAGTTGATCAATCGCATATTTAGTTGAAGCCAACGCTTTTGCTTGGTTGTTGACTAATGTGCCATCGATATCAAAAAAAACTGCTTTGATCATGTCGTTCCATCACCTCTTCCGATTATTATTTAGTAAAAATTTCTAGTTGAACAGTTTCATTTCTTATTGGTAAGGCGTGCTTGCTACTTTTTATATAGAGTGGTTACAAAAGCCAGGTCTTCAAAACAAATCGATTTGTTTTGGGTTAAGCTCATCTGGTTCGATCCCTAAGATTTTTTGTAATGCCAAAGCATTTTCAGCCGCATCTCCACCAGAGTTATTATTGAAGATCACCCCAACATGTTTTGTTGCACCGTCTACTTTTTTGATGGCTGCTGCTAATTCCTGTAATTCTTCTTCAGAATAGCGATACAACGTTCTTTTTTTACGCCAATCCTGATCATTTGCTTGCCAACCTTGCTCATTTCTTCCATGAAAACGGAAAAGGGTAAAATCCGTATTTGTCACATAAGGATCGAAAGGAATCGTCGTATTCAATAATTGTGGTTCATCAATGATTGCTAAGGAAAACATTGCACGAGTCATAAACTGTCTCGTGCGTGACAGAAATTGGTCGCTGTACCAAGAATAGTCACGTAACTCAATAGCTACCGGATAGCCATTGAACCATTTTCTTAGTTTTCTTAAATAGGCAACATTTTCTTTGGTGCATTTAAATGAAGCAGGGAATTGAACTAAAAAACAAAAGAGTTTACCTGACTCGCTCATCGGTGCCATCACATCTAAAAAGCGTTCAATCATCTCTTCTTCGGATTGATAATACTTCTGCCAGTCGCCTTGACCACTGATTCCTTGGTAAGCTTTCATCACGAAGCGAAAAGATGCTGGTACTTCATTCACCCACTTCTCCACAGATGACTTTCTTGGTATACCATAATAGGCGGTATCTAATTCGACTAATGAAAGGACACTCGCATAATCGTAAAGAGTATTATTCTTTTTTCCTGTTAATTTTTCATGTTCTTTAAATGAAGTCAAGCCAATTTTGATCACGACGAATCACTTCCATTCGTTTAAATTCATTTTATCTTTGTTCCCAAATTGTTCTGTTTGATTCATTCATAGCAAAACTCTTTTATATAGTATACAATAAGCTAGAAACCCTATGCAAAATTATTCGTGAGGAAGTTCTGAAAATGAAAAAAATTCTTATCTTACACACAGGCGGCACAATCGCCATGAAAGAAAATTCTTTAACAGGTGGTGTGAGTCCAGATGTGGCTAACCCACTATTAGATGCAGAAGTAACGATTCCAGAAAATGTTGATTTGATCATGGAAGATATCTTTAATCTTCCTTCCCCGCACATCATGCCTAAACATATGTTACAACTTAAAGAAAGAATCAATCAAGCCGTTCTTTCTGACATCCAAGGTGTCGTGATCACGCATGGGACAGATACGTTGGAAGAAACAGCATTTTTTCTAGACTCAACGATTGGTGATAAATTACCGATCGTCTTAACAGGAGCGATGCGTTCAAGTAATGAGTTAGGTAGCGATGGTCTATATAATTTTGAAAGTGCGATTCGGGTAGCAAGTTGTGATGAAGCAAAAGACAAAGGTGTTTTGGTCGTGATGAACGATGAGATCCACTCAGCACGCTATGTCACTAAAACCCACACGACTAATGTTGCTACTTTTCGTACTCCTACGTTAGGACCAATCGGTTTGATCACTAAAAATCGTATATTGTTTATGCAAGAATTACTTGAAGCGCAAAGACTAGATATCGCATCAGTCAAAGGAACGATCCCAATCGTCAAAGCCTATGCGGGTATGCAAGGTGATTTATTAGAAGCACTTGCCCATTCGAAAGTCGACGGTCTGGTCATTGAAGCTTTAGGCGCTGGGAACCTGCCTCCGCAGGCATTAACAGCATTAAAGAAACTCTTGATACAAAAAATACCAGTAGTCTTGGTTTCTCGTTGTTTCAACGGAATCGCTGAACCCGTCTATGATTACGAAGGTGGCGGAAAAGAACTCGCAAGTATGGGCGTTATTTTTTGTAATAGTATCAATAGCCAAAAAGCTAGAATAAAACTTTTGATTGCCATTAACGGTGGCTTGTCAGAAGAACAGTTGATCAAATTTATGACACAATAGAAATCAAATTGAGTAATACAGGGCTTGCTCGCCTCTTCATATGGAAAACTCAATAGACGCTACAATCACATCATTGTTAAACGGAGTTCCAAATGAAACTCCTTTGGAAATAAGCGCGAAAAAACCAAAAATTGGAAGAACAATTTTCGGTTTTTCGCGCTTATTTATCGAAGCAAAATATCTCACAATCTTATCTCACTCGATTTATTTTGTTTCTTCATTTTTCTCCCATAAGATATTCGCTGCACAATAAAGTTGCTCTTGCATTCTGATCTCATGTCTCGTTTTTACCTCTGTTCCAGACACCGTTTGTTCATAATGACTCTCGATCTCATTGCCATATTCAACTTCTTTATCAAAACGGATCAACACATGTTTAGGTGTATGTGTTGTCAAAAAATCGTAACCTAAAACATCAATGATCCAGTTGAAGTACATCGCATTGTTCACATGTTGATTGCTGTCAATATCATAAAATCGCACACGATATGGCAACATCAAGCCTGATTCGATTGGCTCGATTTTTTCTTGTCGTTTGATTTTCTTGATTTTTTCACTTTCAAAAGGTGCAATGATTTCTTCATTCACACTACTCATCTTACGGTTCACTAGATCCATCAAAACAAATACTGATTCGATTTCAACTAATTCATTTCCTTCCTCATCATGAATCCAAAAATTACGATAACAAAAGAATTTATTATACTGCATCGCTTGTGTGGTAACATCGATTTTTTCACCGACATGAGGCAAGCGATTGATGTTCATCGAATAGTTCGTGATTACCCAAGTCAAGCCAAAGCTACTGACAAAGTCGGTTCCTCGGCCTAAATGATCACTTTGTTCTTCCGAAGTCTTGATGACCACACCCAGCATGGACGGAAAAGTCATTGTTTTGTTGATATCACATTCATAATAAGATATTTCATGTTTTTTTGTATATTTTTGTGCCAAAAGAAAACCTCCAATTACTTCTTCATTAATATATGATCGACCTGTGTCCCATAACTCTCTCCAAACATATTGAGATGCGCCAACAAGTAATAGAGTTGATAGAGTGGCAAACGACTCTCCCAGCCCTCTTCCAATGGCCAGCTTTCTTGGTAAGCTTCCAGGAATTCAGGACGAAAGCCACCGAACAACTGACTCATCGCAATATCTTGCTCGCGATTCCCATAAGAAACTGCTGGATCGATAAACACTGGTCTTCCTTGCTTATCATAGAAAACATTACCACTCCATAAATCTCCATGCAAGAGGCTAGGCGTAATCTTCCGATGATCGTCACGATTTAGTAGTTCTTTTTTTAACCGTTGATACTCTTTTTCACGTGTTTCATTCCATCGATTGTTTTTCTCCGCTATGTCGATTTGAGCCTCCAAGCGATTTTTGAAAAAGAAGGTCCACCAATCTTCTTCAAATGTATTGAGCTGTGATAAACTCCCTAGATAATTGTCCTTGCGAAAACCAAACTGTGGTGCAGTTGAACGATGGATTTTTACTAAGTCTTTTGCCAGTTCTCGAGGATCACCTTTCCCTGGTTCGATCCATTCCATCAATAGATAGGCACCTTCATTTGTTTCGCCTAACATATAAGTTTCAGGTACTCGTACATGTGGTGCAAGCTCTTTCAGACCATCCACTTCTGCTTCAAAAAAGCGTTTGGTCACATGAGGATGGATTTTTAGAAAATAGGATTTTTGCTGTTCATCAATTCGATAGTTTTGATTCACATCTCCCCCAGTAATCGGTATCACTTTACCACTCAAACGAATCTCTGTTAACACTTCTTGGATATCCATTTTCACTCCTCCTTGCTATTTCACAAGATCGATGATTAATCGATCAAGTACGCCCGCAACAACTCCTATATCATTTTAAAGTATAACACAGGTATTTATAAAATCCTGAAATCAAGAAATCAACAAAAAACAGATACAGAAAACTATCAAGTCTCTGTATCTGTTTTGATTGATATTGAAATTAAGCTAATGCCCCCATTGGGTCCCAAGGAGCTAATAAAATTGGTTCAGCATTAAATGCGGCTAGCTGTTCTTCCGTCAATAAATCTTTGCGGACAACGATTTGATACGTATATTCATCCATCCACTCGTCACTCATCACAAAGAATCCTTTATCTCCGACTTTTTCTCCCCAGCTATTTTCGACTTTCCATTTCGTTGATTTTCCATCAACTAAATCGACACCAGTCAAGACCATCGCGTGAGTCATCAAACTTTCGCCATGATCCAAACGCTCCGCTTTCGTCATAGAAAAATCTAAATCAAATAATTCATCCATCTCATAAACGTCTGTTGCCATGATGCCGCTATCTCTTGTAGAAGATTGACCAACATCACACCCAAACCACACAGATTCTCCTTGTTCCAATTGAGCAATCGCTAAATTTTTGAACGTTGTCATATCGACATTAAGATATTTGACTTCTTTTCCTCCCACAACATTCCCTAACATTTCAACCGTATAAGAGCGATCATACGGTTTGTCTGCGGTCGGTGCATTGATGATACTTACATAATCATCCAAATTTACACCTATATATTTATCGTAAAACATTTGTGGAGTCAATTGTTGATCGATATGGTAATTTTTTTCTTCATCTCGATACTCAAAATCAAATTCAGTTGGTGGCGTACCTAAAGAAGTTGTTAGAAATTGATAGATCCCAGCTAACATCTTTTCTTTTTCTACTTGGATCTCTTCATTTGTTTTTCCTTCTGCCACTAATTGACGTAGTTTAACGGCGTCTTTACGCAATAATTTATTTAAGTAGTTATTCAAATCACGAGAATTTGAGCTATTCGCGCTTTCTGGCATCACTGATTTTGGTACGACACCATATTTTTGGAATAATGATACGATCATATCCCATTGTCCACCATCTTGTTGGGGAACAGCCAGTAAAAAAGCGACTTTACGACTGTCTAATGCTTCATTACCAGTTGCAAGAATATTTTCATAAAAATAGTTTGCTTTCTCGTATTTATCCCAAAAGAAAGTATAATTTTGTGATAATTCAAATTCCTTTAAGTGGAATTGATTCAACAATTTGTGACGGAATGTATTCAACGCCGCAAACATCCAGCAACGGCCAGATTGTTTTTGGTTTGAGACTTTTCCAGTCGCTAGATCTACAGAAAATACCGGGGTGTTTTTTGTATGTGAAGCAATATTTTCTGCTGAAGCTGTGATCCCATTCTTTACAACAGCATTTTGTAAGGCTTGTTGCTTTTTATTCGTTTGAAATTGATCGGCAAATTTTTTTGTCATATCTGGTGTAATTGCGTTCATTTAATCATCCTTCCCGATTGAAAATATATCTCCATTTTACTCTTTAACCCTTTGAATTACAACGTGCTATTCTGAAAATTCAGAACAATCATGCGATTCAATCTGCGTATTTCCATTGAAAAACAAAAAAAGTCTAGGAGAACTCTCCTAGACTTTTTGTATTACTCCGGCAGTAGGACTCGAACCTACGACATCATGATTAACAGTCATGCGCTACTACCAACTGAGCTATGCCGGAATCAAATTACATAAATATAATATCAATTTTCAACATATAACGCAATACTTTTTTTCAATTTTTCAAATAATCACTAATTAACCATCGTTATTTTATATTTGTGAAAAACAACTCAATTTCTTTTAAAGGTCGTCTGTTCATAGAGAAAAGTTATTGACAAATGACTATAAATTAGTTATCCTATTTAGGTAGTAAAAATGCCGCTTTAGCTCAGCTGGTAGAGCGCTTCCATGGTAAGGAAGAGGTCGACGGTTCAAGCCCGTCAAGTGGCTTTGTAGAGGTTGTGACAGAAGTGTCCAACTCCGAGAAATAAGCAGAGAACCCAAAAAAATTATCCATTAAATTTTTTGGGTTCTCTGCTTATTTCTGAAGGAGTTACTTCTGGAACACCTTTTATTCGGTTTTAAGGACAGAATCAAAAATGGACTTTATTTTTGTATCATGCACTAAAAAAAAGAGATAGTATCTCCTTAAAAAGACACTATCTACTGATTTTAAGCAAATCGTTTTCTTTAATATTTTAGGCATTTCCAAAATAATGTGCAATGAATCTTTGATTTGAAACTCGATTAATCCTATTAGGTTGCCCTAGCTTAATGGTAGCTCGTGGATTAAATGGCGTTACAGTTTGGTTAACCATAATTATAATTGTATTTTCAATGGAAACTGTGTTTCCTAAAGAATATATCCCGACTCTATAAATCAGCCATTTGTCACTATTAATATTCCTGCGATTATCTACTAAAGAACCCACGATTCTCTATTGCTGAAAGATTAGCAGTCCTATATCCCCCTCCAGCATTAAGAGGACCTCTTACAATTTGATAAGTATCATCTTCATTGTTATAGAACATGACCCATCTTTGATTTGGAAGGCCCTGGTCTTGGCGCATAAATACACGACTGGTAGTGAACATATTCCACTCTACAACATTTCTCGGATTTTCTAACATCTGAATTGATACAATTCTGTGATGGTAGATATTTCCTACGTTAGTAGCTCGATTTATAATTTGAGGCTCTGCGGTATTTTCATTCGCACTTACAGTACTTCCACTAATTATTGCACTAAATATCGTACAAACAAAAATTCCGAAAATCAGTTTAGTAATTTTTTTCATAACTTAGTCTCCTTTATTCCGATTTGCTTAAATATAGTATCTCATTTTTTTTATCTAAAATTACATTTAAATTAGTATTGCAACAAAAAAATACTTCGAAAACAAATTTTAAATTAATTTAATTTTAATAAATAAGTAAGAACAATTTTATACTCATATTTATCTGAACACATCCATCCACATACTCAAACGAGCTTCCTATGGCTTTCAATCATTTGAGGATATGTGGGACCTTTTTGATGAATCAATCCATTCAAAATAAAGAGTTCGGGACAAAAGTCATCTCGCACAATCAAAAACTGAATAAACAGCTGGAACAGAAGCAACCTCCTTCACTTTATTGAACTCATCAGTTCTTATTGACAAAGAACCAGTCTTCCAAGATTAATCCGGAATAAAAAAGAATCAATCTAAGCTTCATACTGCTTCGATTGATTCACGATGAAATTCTCTCAATTTTGAATTCACCAAACTACTTGACAAAGAGCCATTTTTTATGTAAAAACGACAAAAAAAACACAACAAATTTTGTTGTGTTTCAAGTACTCCGGCAGTAGGACTCGAACCTACGACATCATGATTAACAGTCATGCGCTACTACCAACTGAGCTATGCCGGAAT